>CANPMT010000043.1 GCA_947575235.1 uncultured Porphyromonadaceae bacterium | reverse complement strand
GTGAACAGCTGCGAAGGTACTCATTTTGGTCTAATTGGGGCTTGGACGCTTACCAGTATAGGACTTCAAATCCCAGGTTGAGTGTAAGTGTCCAAGCCGTGTGGCTAAAGACAATAGGTTACTAAGTCAGTGGTCTTAGACCTCTGATTGTTAAATGTTGTTAAGCTTTTACTGTTGTCACCGCTTGACCCTAAATTTGTGGGTAAAGGCTGGTCAAATCCGTGCATCCACGGTCGGTTTCAGTTGAATGGGTCGAGAAGAATGGTGCCGGAGTAGGAGTCTCCGCGTCGCATGATTTCGAAAGAGGAGAGGGGATTAAACCATATGGGTTCTGTAAGATTCCAATAAACTATATTGGAAAAGGTGTTATCTTTAGTGTTGATGGCTGTTTTGTCTTCCCCTCCACAAGTGAATATCTGAAGACAGTCGCCTTTCTGCATTGCCAATGGAAAGAAACAGTCCTTCAATTCTCTGGTGGGATTGAACTTCTCATTAATTTCATGATCGATTATAAGATAGGCTACATAATAACCGTAGTCCGGCTTCCCGATAATCACACAGTATTTTCTGCGAGTGGGATAATTACCTTTGAGGGTTATCTCGTCCTCCTTTCCAAGAGGCAGCTCGTATATTTCGCCTATCTCTGCCATCAAGATAATTCTCTATCCAGTTGCATCTCGTGTTTTATATAGAAGAGTATGTCTTTTGAGGTACCCCCTGATTGGGCAATGTCGAGTTTGGATATCCAGTCTTTCTCCGGATCTCGCTTTCTCAATCTGTCAGCTTTTATCCATGCTGCGTCACGATGGGAAATCTCTGTCAATTCCAAAGATGACATCTCTTTGTATTTGTAAAGTATCTCATCGAGACATTTGATGTCGGATAGCGAAAATTCATCCATGTCAGGTAACTCTGAGGTGGAGATTGTCTGTGTCTCACCTTTTGTTACGGTGATGTTTTGGTTGAATGTTTCGTGTAGTGTGTGGGTCGCGGTGGACGCGCCGCGGCGCGTCCCTACTTAGTAGCCGTAGTTATAACCGTAGCCGTAGCCGTATTTGTAGCTGTGGCTGTAGCCGTAGCGGCCTGAGTCGTTGCGGGTGCCGTTGAGGATGAAGGCCATGTGGCTGTATCTCTTCTCGTCGTAGAGGCGGTCTAACTCGGGGAGCATGTTGCGCTCCAGGAGTCCGGCCCTTACTACGAAGATGGTGCGGTCGGCGTATTGGTCGATGATCTGGGCATCGGCCACCACCTCAATGGGGGGACAGTCGATGAGGATGTAGTCGTAGTCGGGACGCATGCATTCGATGAGCTTTGAGAACCGGGGACTCTCCAGCAACTCTGTCGGGTTGGGAGGGGTGCTGCCTACGGGAAGTACGCAAATCTCCAGATGCTCTTTCCCCTCGACTGCCGGTACCTTCACGATGAGACTGTCGATATCGTTGATGTTCCCTGCCAGATAGTCTGACAAACCTTTCTTCGGACGGTCAACATAGGCAGAGGTTGAACCATGACGCATGTCGCCGTCGATAACCAGCACTTTCTTCCCTTTAATTGCGAGTGACATACCGAGATTCATGGTGATGAATGACTTGCCGCTGCCGGGGTTGAAGGAGGTGATGGCCAGTACGTTGCAACCCTCTTTGTTGATGCGGCTGAACTCTGTGTTGGTTCGCAGCACGCGGAAGGCCTCGTTGATGATATTGCGGTTGCCGTGCTGCACGAGTATCTCGTGTCTGTTGGCTTCCTCACCCTTTTTCGGCTTCTCGGAGTTCTGTGGTATCTCTCCGAGCATGGGGGCTGCAAGGTTCTGGACATCCTTGCGTCCGCGGAGTTTGGTGTTGGTTGTCTCTTTCACGTAAACCGTGCCGAAGGGGATGGCCAAACCGATGAGCAGACATGCCAAAAGCACATTGCGACGGTTGGGGGAAGTAGGAATACCTGTTCCTCCGGGTTTCTTTATGACACGGGTGTTATAGGCTGTGAACGCCTGGCTGAGCTCGTTGTCCTCGCGTTTCTGGAGGAGGAAGAGGTAGAGGCTCTCCTTCACCTTCTGCTGGCGCTCCACGCTGAGGAGATATTTTGCCTGTGATGGGTTGGAGGCGAGTTTGGAGGTTGCCGCTCCACGTGCCCCCTGAAGACCTCTGACCTGAGTCTGGAGGTTTACTATCGAGTTGTCGACAGATCCGATTATGGCACCTCTCATCTCGTTGAGCTCCTTGTCCATGTTCTGCACAAGGGGGTTTTTCTCCGAAGACTTGGATACGAGATTGTTGCGCTCGAGGAGTTTGGCGTTGTATTCGCCAATCTGGCTCTGAAGCTCAAGGTTGTCAACTCCGGTGTTGGTGGGGAGTGCCTTGTCATCGTTACCTGACGAGGAGAGGTAGTTGCGGATGTAACGGGTCATCTGCAGCTGGTTGTTGAGTCCCAATATCTCCTGACCGAGAGCCTGGCTCTCAGCCATATAACTCGATGCGGCTGCCTGAACGTCTGGCACAAGGTTTGCGCTCTTGTAGGATGATATGTCGGAATCGACGTTGCCGAGTTCGCTCTCAATCACACCGAGACGGTCGTTGATGAAGTTCGATGTGGATACTGCAATCTGGTTCTTGTCGCGGATCCAGTTCTCGTTATACACGCCAATTACTGTGTTGAGTACCTCGTCGGCGCGCTGGATATTCTGGTCGGAGAACGAGAGGTCGATCACAGTGCTCTTCTCATTGTTCATGACAACGGAGAGGCGTTCTTCATATCTGGATATTGTGGCAGCCAAGGGAGCCTTCACCACCTGCAGGTCAACGTCAACCTTGGAATAGTAGGGGGAGGGTGTCACTATGACAGGTCCGGCCGGTGTGCGGATTGTATCGTTCAGCTTGCCGGAGTAATCCTTGTCGCTCTCCGTCTCCTCGCCGTTTATATTTGTCTTTAGTTTTGAGAGGGTTATGGAGCCGTTGGCCTTGATGTCGAGGTCGAACGACGCGCTTCCGCTATTGGGGAAATTGGCAATCTGTACCTTGACAGGAAGAGTGGAGCCGTAGGCGGCAATCTTATGGAAACGTCCCGGAAGGTAATAGTTCATATCAAGATTGAGACGTTTCACCACCTCCTCCATAAGGTCGGGCGATTTTAGAGTGGTGATCTCATTCTGGATATTGGTATTGCTTGCGAAAAGACCGAAGTCGGCGAAGTCGCTCATATCGGCGGCTGAGGATTTCCCTTTTGAGTCGTCTTTCACGAGCAGGGAGGCGGTCTGTGTGTATACGTTGGGGGTGCGGAGAAGATAGACCACACCGAGTCCCACACACACCACGACTGATAGCAGGAGCCACTGCCAGTAGTGAAGCGTGCGGAATATTATATCTGAGAGGGGTATGCTTGACCCCGAATTACGTGCCGGAGTGTTGGGTCGCTGATTTGATGCAGGATTCATGTTGATGCAGAATTCTGATTATTTTGTGAGGGTTACGATGAGTGTTGCCACGGTTAGACCGATGGAGCCTACTGAGAGCCAGAAGGAGGGAGTATACGCGGTGTTTCCTGCGGAAGTTGTCTCGCGTTTGCTTTTCTCGTTAGGCTCCACGTAGATTACATCATCCTGCTGGAGATAGTAGACGGGTGAGGCTGCCAACTCCTTGGCATTGGTGAGGTCAACGACATAGGTTTCCTGACGGTCGTTGTTGTTGCGGAGCACGATGACGTTCTCGCGGAGTCCGGTCACCTTGAGGTCGCCGGCAATGGCGATTGCCTCGAGGATGGTCATGCGGTCCTGATTGAATTCATATTTTCCGGGATGTGCCACCTCGCCAAGCACGGAGACACCTGTATTCACAAACTCAACGGTGACAACCGGTTGCTTTACCAGGTCCTCCTCAATCAGTTTCTTCTCAATGTATTCTGCCACTTCCGAGCGACGCATACCTGCGATATGTATTTTGCCGATGACAGGGAATGTGATGTCGCCTGAGGGAGAGACGGTGTAGTAGGATGTGCGTCCATCCTGAGATGTGGCGGCGCCGATAGGACTGCCCGCGATTGTAAGTCTGGTCTGAGACTGTACAAGGTTGAAGAGGGAGGATAGCTGCTGATCCTGGGTTGTGACGATAATCGAGAGTTTGTCTTCCGGGCGGACGCGGATGTCGTAGACCTTCTGCGGCTGGATGGCCTCACCGTTGCTGAGGTCCTGGAAGTATGTGATGTTTTTGGGGGTGGAGCAGGAGGCTAATAACAGAAGTCCTGCGGCGAGTGGAAGAACTGATTGCTTCATTCGTTGATTACAATTCGAAATTGCGATGTTGTTGTAAGTTATTGGAGAGTAGGAGGTTGCGTGTATTGCGATTTTCTAAGCCCGATTTTTTCAGCATACCCTTCCTTTCCCCCTCGCTCCAGAGCGGAGTCGAGGGGTTGAAAGGAATTGTTGTAGAAATGTTAGTCTGAAAAGCACGGTGGCTGTTTCGCGGTTTTCCAAATCTCTTGATAGGAGATATGGATTCGCGAAACCCACCTGAAACTCAGGGTATTACAAGAGTTTTCAAACTGATTTGGTCAACAAAAGCCTACTTTAAGCGCACAAATTCCAAATTATATTATCAATTTTTCACACATATTTTGCTCAATTTAACCCTCATAAACCAATCACCATTTGCATGTTACATCAAAATTTTGTAATTTTGCACTCTAATCAATCCATATCTCCTATCAAGAGATATGGATTTTTGGTAAACATTTTTCTGTGGGTTGAACCTTATTGCCGCCCCTTCGCACTCCATAGCCTCCACCGTGCATCAGATTCCCGTCCGTTCCCCACGACAACAGCCCCTTCGCACGCACTCCACACTTTTCTACATAATATCCGACGGCAGGGGAGCGTTTCTTAATTGTCACTTTAAACTGTTATTGAGTGTCATTCTAACCTGATGCTTAGTGTCATCCTAACCTGTTACATATGAAGAGATACGCGTTTCTTATCGGTGTCGCTCTTGCGGTATCCCCCCTAAGCCGTGGCGAAAACCTGCCCGGCATCAACCCACCCGCCGAAAACCATGGCGCAACCCCCGCCTTCAACTCCACCGGCGATGAATTCCAGAATGAGCCGGAGGATACCTGGAGTCCGGAAGTCATCAAGATCTATGATGAGTCGGAGGTCGACAGCCTCCTGAATGAGGGCGTCCGCATTCTGCGACGTCGCGGCGACATCCTGCTCTGCTTCGTGCCGGTCCCTGCTGACCCGGCTTCCACCGACAACGACAATAATGATACACGTACGCGTGCGCGTAAGCGCGTAGATGACCGGCGGCGACACCGTGACGTGCGTCGCCCGGTGCCCACTATGGATAAAGCACTGAAATGGTATGGCGCCGACCGTATCCTGACAGGTAACAGTCTGCCTCAGCCATATACGGGGAAGGGGGTGGTGGCCGGATTCTGCGATATCGGCTTTGACCCCTTGCATCCCACTTTCCTTGACGAGGAGGGTAACTCGCGCGTAAGCCGCATCTTCCAGTATAAGGAGAGGGAGGGTGAACGGATTGTAATATCGGGGGATAAGGAGTATGAGGAGTGGCAGACCGATACCAATGAGGAGTATCACGCCACCCATGTGGCGGGTATCCTGGCCGGAAGCGGCAACCGAAGCGCCTCTGACATGCAATATGCCGGTGTGGCCCGCGACGCCGAGATTGTGGCCTCGGTGTGCCAGCTATCCGATGTGGGTCTATTGGGGGGCGTGGAGAATATAATTGAATATGCAAAGAGTGTAGGCAAACCGGCGGTAATCAATCTCTCGATGGGTAACTATATCGGAGCCCACGACGGGTCGTCGCTATTCTCTCAGTATCTCGACCTCTGCGCGGAGGATGCCATAATCGTGCTCTCTGCCGGTAACGAGGGTAACTCAACCTGTTCTATCTCACACACTTTCAGTTCTGACGACGATACGTTGGGTTTCCGGCTCGGCAACACTACCTGGAACCAGATGGAGATGTACGGCATGACGGATGTATGGAGTCTGGATGACACACCAATCCCGGTGAGCATCGGCGTGTATGATGACGAGTCGCGTAAGTTGGTGGCTGAGTGGCCAATGACTATCGCCGACGCTTCTGACCCTGTATATATCTTCGGCTCTGACTTCGGGGAGGATGCCGACCCCGGTTTTGCCCCCTATTTCACAGGCTGGCTCGCTTTCGGGGGTGGGGTGGACCCGGAGAACGGCCGCTACAACCTGCAGGTGGTGTATGATTATGATGCCCATGAGAAGGTGAGCGGAGGCTGGGCACGCTATACCGTGGCGGTGCGGTTGGGTGGCGCGGAGAGTCAGCAGATTGACGTTTTCGCCGACGCCACCTATACTCGTCTGATGACCCTCAGCGGTTATCCGTCACCCAGTCCGGCGTTCTCGTTCAGCGACCTTGCCTGTGGCCATAACGTGCTGAGCGTCGGTATGTATGGCAACCGCGACTATGTACCCTCCTGGCAACCGGGCGACAAACCTATCCGACAACCGGGCGACATACCCTCTGACGCTGCTGACGGGGAGGGAACCTCTACCGGCTACACTGCGGGTGAGATTGCCGTACACTCCAGCTATGCCACACTGCGCGACGGGCGTGTGATGCCCCTGACGGTGGCACCCGGAGCCCCTGTGATGTCGGCTGTATCGCGCCATTATCTTGCCAATATTTATCCGGATGAGGTGTACGTATCCCCCTGGGCTTCGCAGTCGGGCACGTCGATGGCCGCCCCGTATGTTGCGGGGTTCGTGGCCACGATGCTTGAGGCGTTCCCCGAGCTTACGGTGGCCGACGTGCAGAAAGCCTTGGCCGCCACAAACCATACCGATGTGCCGGACCCCGGGAATCCACGCCACGGCGCGGGGTGGTTCGACCCCTATGCCGCGCTCCGCTACCTTATGGATAATGCCTCGGCGGAGGGTGTGGCCGCTGACCCGGATGCCGTGAGGATTACGGTGCGCCATGGACGCGTTGAGATATTCAACCCCACTGGGGCTCCGGTGGATGTGGAGGTATATTCAGCGGCAGGAACACTCTACAGCCGGAGTCAGGCTCAGGCCGGAGTGACATCGTTTGAGTTGCCCGGCGGATTATGGATGGTGCGTTGCGGGAGGGTCTGCGATAAGATACTGCTTTAAGGGCGTGCAATAAGATAATGTTATGAAATTCAGGACAGAATATTCAGCCGTGAGGTCAGAGTTGACACTCGACCCGCGACGCCCCGTAGTGATGACGGGGTCATGTTTCGCCGACAATATCTCGGCGCGTATGCGTGCCGCGCTGTGGCAGGCCGAGAACCCTTTCGGCACGTTGTACAACCCCCTCTCGATAGCCCGTGTGCTACGCACGGCATTGCTCGACAGCGAGGGAGAGGAGAGGTTCCGCCGCTCCCTCTTCGAGAGCCAGGGGATGGTGCGCAGCTGGTTGTTCGACTCCCGCTTCGCGGCCGAGAGGAGCGACGACTGCTGCATAGCTTTCAACCGGGCGTCGTCGCGCATCAGGGAACTGCTCGGCAGGGCGCAAGCTATGTGCGTGACTTTCGGTACGTCGTGGTGCTATTTCTTGGGTGATGAGGTGGTGTCGAACTGCCACAAGCAACCGGCCGCTATCTTTGAACGGCGGCGCATAACTGTGGGGGAGATTGTGAATGTGTGGGAGGGGTTGATCGGCGACATCCGGAAGCTTTATCCGGAGCTTCAGTTCATATTCACCGTGAGTCCCGTGAGGCATATGAAGGATGGATTTGCCGGGAACTCGCACTCGAAGGCTGTGTTGCTCTTGGCGGTGGAGGAGTTATGCTCGCGCATGGCGGGTTGCCATTACTTCCCGGCTTACGAGATAATGAACGACGACCTGCGCGATTACCGGTTTTATGCTTCCGACCTCGTGCATCCATCTGACGAAGGGGTGGAGTATATCTGGGAGAAATTTCGCGAAACCTTCCTTGACGAGGCGGGAGAACGCCGCGTCAAGGAGGGTGAGAGCATAGAGAGGGCACTCGGCCACAGGCCGTTGCCGAATGCCATTGTGGAGCCCTCTGAGCAGAGGGTGACGGCGGAGCGTGAGCGCCGAGAAGAGCTGTTGGCCAAGAGGAGGGCTTTCCTGCTATCACACGGATAAGCCGACTATCAGACCGCAGATAATGATGTAGACAAGGGCATAGGGGATAGCTTTCCGCAGGATAGCGTCGTCGGCCCCCTTCATGTCGCAGGCGGCTGTGGCTATGGCTATGCTCTGCGGTGAGATCATCTTGCCGCCTGTGGCTCCGGCTGAGTTGGCGGCTGCCAGCCAGTCTGATTCCGACCCTGTGAAGCCGCATACTGTGGTTGTGGAGTTGAGTCCCAACTGTCCGGCTACGTTTGCCTGGAGTTTGCCGAAGAGGATGTTGGATGAGGTGTCGCTGCCGGTCACGAAGGTGCCGATGGCACCGATGAGTGGCGCGAAGTAGGGATACCACATTCCGGTCAATGCCACCAGTCCGGAGGCGATGGCGCCGATCATGCCGCTATAGTTCATTATGGAGGCCAAAGCTATCAGCGAGATGATGGTGATGGCGGTGTAGCGCAGATTCACGATGGTGCGTGCCAATACCACTGCGAGCTGACGGAGTGACAGACCCTGGATGAGGCCGCCGATCACGCTGCCGAGGAGGAGCATCAAGGCGGCGTTGCTGAGCCAGCCGAATTTGAAGACCGACCCTATCACCGGGATGGTGAAGGTGGTGACGGCATGCGATTTCAGCCAGCCGTTGACCGGAGGACAGAGGGCGCCACTCACAAGTATGAACACTAAGATGAAGAGGTAGACGCTCCAGGCTCTGAGTATCTCGCCGAACGAGAGTCTCTCACCCTCCTCAGCTTCGGCATCATTCTCCGCAATCTCAATCTCCACCTCCACGTCGGCAACGGCTACTTTAGCACTGCGGCGACGGGCTATGAGTCGGCGCACCTGCTCATAGGCTATGAGGGCCGCTATGGCGGCTATCGAACCGAGGATGGCGGGTGTCTCGGCTCCCAGGAAGCGGGCGCAGAGGAGTTGCACGGCGAGCGACACGATTCCCACCCAGAGGGAGAGGATGATATTCTTGATCCACGCCTTATGGTCGGTGAGAAGGAGTATCACGAAGGGGATGAGGATGAAAAGGGGAGCCAACTGCAGCACGGCGAAGGTCGACACCTCGCACACGGTCTGCGCGGAGGCTGACCCGCCGGATGAGATCTCGTTGCAGAGGGTTGTTACGGGTACGCCGACCGCGCCGAACCCGGTGGCCACGGTATTACCCAACAGAGCCACCAATGCCGAGAACATCGGTTTGAATCCCAACCCGATGAGTATGGCGGCGGGGATAGCCACGGCGGTGCCGAATCCGGCCATACCCTCCAGGAGGCCGCCGAAGCCCCACACCATCATGAGCACCAATACGCCGGGGTCGTCGGTGAAGGCGGTGAACTGGCGTTTTATCACCTCAATACCTTTCGACTCAACCAGCACATTGTAGCTGTAGATAGCCATCAGGATGATGAGAAGGATGGGGAAGATTGCCTTGAGCACCCCCTCGGCAAAACTCCACCAGACGATGTTGTTGATAGGCTGGGAGATAAGTTTTTCCGGCACGATGCCTATGGCCGGGGCCACCCACAAGGCTAAGGCAGCGGTGTAGAGAAGTGTGTAGAGCGCGCTCTTCCAGCCGGTTACCTTGAAGCCGAGCATAAGAAGGAACAGCAGGATCACGGGTGAGATGGAGATCAGGGCGTTGGTCATAGTCTGTTGGGGTTTAAGAAGTTAAGGGTTATTGAGATATAGTTGGTTTTCCGGAGACAGGGTTACTTTTTCCAGAAGGGTGCCACGAAGAATACAAACACCGAGAAGAGTTCGAGACGTCCGGCCAGCATGATGAGCGAGAGCACCCATTTGCTGAGGTCGGGGAGGTTGTGGTAGCCTCCGGCCTCGCCGGTCACTCCGTAGCCCAGACCGTTGTCGCCTATGCAGGAGATCACGGCAAAGAAGGAGTCTACGAGGTCATAGCCGTAGGCGCTGAGCAGCAGGGTGCCTGCAAGGATGAGGAGGAGGTAGAGGAGGATGAAGGCGTGTACCTTACCCAAGCGTTCCGGGGGGACGATGTTGCCGTTCACCTTCACCGTGTAGACACGGTTGGGATAGAGCGACCGCTTGATATGGTTGGCTAAGTTCTGGCGGGTGGCCAACAGACGGTCAACCTTCATGCCGCCGGCCGTTGACCCGGCGCAACCTCCGGCAAACATCAGTATGATGGTCACCAAGAGGCAGAAGGGTCCCCAGGAGGAGAAGCCCGACAATCCGAATCCGGTGGTGGTGATGGCCGACACCACATGAAACATCGGTTTCACGACTGCTTCCGTCAGGTCGGGGGCGGCTCCCTGCAGAAGCAGGCTCACCAGTATGGCGGCATAGCAGGTGAGTATTATCACCACGTAAGCTATGAATACGTCATTCTTAAGGAGGTGTGCGAAATGCCCCTTGCAGAAGAGGTAGATGAGGGCGAAATTCACGCCGCCGAAAAACATGAATATGGTCATCACCACATACACGTAGTTGGAGTTCCAGAACTCTATCCCGGCGTTGCGTGTGGAGAAACCCCCCGTGGCTATGGTAGTGAAGGCCTGGCAGACGCTGTCGTAGAAGCTCATCGGTCCGGCCCAGAGGAGGAGTATGAGCGCCACGGTTAGACCGATGTACACAATCCAGAGTGTGGCGGCTGTGTGGCGTATCTGCGGATGCAGTTTGTCATGGGTTATCCCGGTGGTCTCGGCGTTGAACATCGGTACACCGCCATTCTCGTTGAGCGAGGGGAGTATGGCCAGCATGAAGAGGATTATACCCAGACCCCCTATCCATTGGGTCATGGAGCGCCACAGAAGCACCCCCTTGCTGAGCGACTCCACATCGGCTATGGTGGTGGCTCCGGTAGTGGTGAACCCCGACATGGTCTCGAAGAAGGCATCCGAGAGTCCGAGGTGTGCCTCGCTCATCATGAAGGGAATCATCCCTATGGCGGAATAGATTATCCACACAAGGTTGACGAGCATGAAACCCTCGCGCCGCCCTATGTGTATGCGCCGGAACCGGAGTGTGCGCGAGAGGACGCCCCCGCCTACGACGCATATCCCGATGGCTATGACAAACCCCGGCCATTCCCTGCCACCCTCGCATATCTCCACCACAAGGGGGAGCAGCAGCATGATGGCAAGGACAATGAGGAGGTGGCCCATCACCTTGAATACCGATGAATATCCGATCTCTACTTTCATTATTATTCTGACGGAAAAGAGTTTATTGCGTTAGGGGTTGATTGCGTTAGCGGGGAAAGATTCATTGCTTTAGCGGAAAAGATGGTGCACCTTGAGGAGGGCTCCGGGACGGAAAATCACCATCACATGGTCGCCGGGCATCAGTCGGGTGCTACCGCCGATAATGTCGCCTCGGCCGTGGCGTATCATCCCACCCAAGGTGAGGTCGGCCGGAAGGGAGAGGTCCTTCACCGGGGCACGCGCTATCCGCGCGCCGTCGCGCACCTCAATCTCGGCCACGTCGGCATCTTCGAGCGAGAAGAGATTACCCACCTTTATATCCTTGTCGAGAATGCGCCGGAGAATTGCGGCCGACGTTATCAGTTTCTTGTTGACCACCTTGTCGATCCAGAGATTCTCAGCCTCGGCTATGTAGGAGATATCCTCCACCTGGGCCACGGTCTTCTTCACCCCGGCCTCTTTGGCCACCATGCACCCCACGATATTCGACTCGTCGCTTTCGGTGAGGGCCACGAAGATATCCATCTTCCCGAGCTCCTCCTCATGGAGCACCGATAACTGACGCGAGCTGGCGTTCACCACGGTGACGTCGGGGAATCGTTCGGCTATCTCACGGGCCTTGCGACGGTCAGGCTCGATTACGGTAAACCGGTAACGGTCGCCTGCGTCACGGCATATCATTGAGGTAATCTTCCCCCCTCCGGCAATCATGACGTTGCGGATCTTGACGTCGGCCTCCCCGGTGGCTTGGGCGAGTTTGGCGATATTCTCCGGTTTGACGATGAAATATACTGTGTCGCCACGCAGCATCAGGTCGTCGCCGCGCGGGATGATGAGATGGCGTCCGCGACGGATGAGAGCCACGTGGAAGGGCTGGTTACCTTGCCAGAGGTCGCGCAGGGCTTTTCCGCTCACGGGGGCCTCGTCGCGCAGTTTCACGGCCACCATGTTGAGTTGGCCGGGATGCAGGTCGAGGTATTTCGACATCCAGTTGCGTTCCATGAAACTGATAATCTCGCGGGCCACGAGCTGTTCGGGATATACGAGAGTCTGCACACCGGCGCGCGAGAAGATATGGGTGATGCTCTTGTCGAGCACGTCGCCCGACTCCACCCGGGCCACACATTGCGCTGCACCGAGTGCGGCAGCAATCTGGCAAGAGGTGATGTTGACGGCCTGGTGTGGGGTGACGGCCACGAATAGGTCGGTCGACGCGGCTCCGGCCTTGCGGAGGTCGCCTACCGATTCGGGGTTGCCCAAGGCCACCATTATGTTGCACAGGGAGTCCAGGCCCTCGAGGTAGTCGTTGTCTGACCCCATGAGGGTTACCTCCTGATTCTCGTCGGCGAGCATCTTGGCGAGGTGTGTGCCGGTGTCGCCGCTGCCTGCGATTAATATCTTCATATTGAAAAGAAATGAAAATTCATAATGTTTAACACCTGTTTTGTATTTTTAGTTTAGTCGGTTGGGTGTGAAAGTGGGGGGTTGTTGATTTTAGTTTAGGCTTTTGGGGTAAAGTGGGGAGTTTGTTAATTTGTTTTTGACTCTGTTGACAGGCTGGAAGCCTGTCCTCCTTGCTCCTTGCTCCTTGCTCTTTGCTCCGTTGGAAACAAAGAAAGGGATGCTGTACAGCATCCCTTTCTGGTTTTCTTTTCTCTTCTCTTGTCAATCCTTGGGTTTGGATTCGCAGTAGACGCAGCGGTAGCCGCCGGTGTGGTCGTGGGCCGGACGGAAGAGGCTCTCCACACCAACCTCCATGTTGGAGATGCAACGTTTGTTACGGCAGATGTATTTGCCACGCACGGCATCGGCCGGTGCGAGTTCGGTGTTCTTCGTGGGGTCGTTTGCCCATTCGAGAAGCTTGAGGATAAGTGCCATACGAACGAACTTGCCATTCTCCACCTGACGGAAGTAGGCCGCACGCGGGTCGGCATCGACGTCGGTGCTGATTTCGTTGACGCGGGGGAGGGGATGCAGGATGCGCATCTCGGGACGCGCGTTCTTCAGTTTCTCGGCATCGAGCACGAAGAAGTCTTTGACGCGGTCATACTCATCCTCGTCGAAGAAACGCTCCTTCTGAACGCGTGTCATGTAGAGCACGTCGAGCTCACCCATCACCTCGTCCATGGTGTCAACCTCAACGTAGGGTACGCCGTTGCGGTCGCATACCTCCTCCTTCATATAGTCGGGGAGACGGAGCTGCTCGGGCGCAATCAGGACAACCTTGATACCCTTGTAGCGCGAGAGCGCCTTGATGAGGGAGTGTACGGTACGGCCGAACTTCAGGTCGCCGCAGAATCCGATTGTGAGATTGTCGATACGGCCAATCTCGCGCTTGATGGTGAGAAGGTCGGTGAGCGTCTGCGTGGGATGGCTGTGGCTGCCGTCGCCGGCGTTGATTACCGGTATGCGTGAGTTCATTGCCGATACGGTGGCCGCGCCCTCCTCGAAGTGACGCATGGCTATGATGTCGGCGAAGCAGTTGATTACCTTGGTGGTGTCGGCACAGGTCTCCCCTTTGCTCACAGATGAGTTCTTGGCATCGGAGAAACCGAGCACGTTGCCACCGAGCTCCATCATGGCTGCCGTGAAGCTGAGGCGGGTGCGGGTAGAGGGCTCATAGAAGAGGGTAGCCAGTTTCTTACCCTTGCAGGCCTCGGAATACTTGTTGCGGTCGGCGATAATGTCGAGAGCAAGGTCAATGATCTCTTCAAGTTCCCGCTCGGAGAGGTCGGTTGGGTCAATGAGATGTTTCATAATGATCAGCTTTTTGAGATCAGGGAAATAACCGTATCAGTTCATCCATGATTCGTCAGAGGGGTTGGCCATGAACTTCTTGAGTTTGACCTCCTCTTCGGGTGTGATGTAATTCTCCTCGACGGCTACTCCACAGAGTGTATCGAAGTTAGAGAGAGAGTAGTTGGTGACGTTGGCGGCTGCCAGACGGTCGAGGCCTTTCTGCATGCCGTAGGTGAAGATGCTGACCACGCCGAGCACGTCGGCGCCGGCTTCGCGGAGTGCCTCGACCACCTCGATGCAGCTTCCTGCTGTTGAGATGAGATCCTCGATCACGACTACCTTCTGACCTTTTTCGAGCTTACCCTCGATGCGGTTGCCACGGCCATGGTCTTTGTTGCCGCTGCGCACGTATCCCATCGGGAGGTCGAGGATCCAGGCGGCGATGGCGGCGTGGGCTATGCCGGCTGTGCTGGTGCCCATGAGCACCTCTGCCTCGGGGAATTTCTCTTTTACAGTTTCGGCGATGGCCTCTTCGATTACCTTACGAGCCTTGGGGGCTGTGAGGGTGAGGCGGTTGTCGCAATAGATGGGGCTCTTTATGCCGCTTGCCCATGTGAAGGGTTTTGCGGGGCTGAGGAATACAGCCTTGATGCCGAGAAGCTCGGCTGCTACTTTTTTTGCTGTTGTCATTGTTGTTAAGTTTAGTTTTTTGGGGTTATTGCGGCCGGATTGATTATTGCATCATGAGGCATCATGTTGAAACATGATTTATCATGAATTCATGATGCAACATGATGAATCATGATACATCATGATGTAAAGAAATTAATCGGGCCGGGGGGTCAATCGGCCTGGAGGCGATCAGCCGAGGAATTCCTTCACGCAGCGTTTCCAGGCGGCCACGGGGTCGTCGGCAGCTGTGATGGGACGGCCCACGACGATGTAGTCAGAGCCGATTTCGCGTGCCCTGGCCGGGTCGGTGATGCGCACCTGGTCGTCGGCTTTGGAGTCGGCGAAACGTATGCCGGGGGTAACGGCCATGAACTCCTTGCCGCAAGCCTCTTTCACGAGACCGGCCTCAAGGGGTGAGCATACCACGCCGTCGAGACCCGCTTCTTTGGCATTGCGGGCGTATTTGGCGATTGTGTCGTTGATCGAGGCGTCGATGAGGAGCTGCTCGCGCATGGCCTTCTCTGAGGTGGAGGTGAGCTGTGTCACGGCAATCAGTAGGGGACGGGTGCCATCCTCGCGGGTGAGTCCTTCGAGGGCGGCGCGCATCATCTCGATAGTGCCGGCGGCGTGTACGTTCACCATGTCGACGTCAAGACCGGAGAGGACCTTCATGGCTTTCTTCACGGTGTTGGGTATGTCGTGGAGCTTGAGGTCGAGGAAGATTTTGAAACCGCGTTTCTTTAGTTCGCGGACGATCTCGGGTCCGGCGGCGTAGAAGAGTTCCATACCGATTTTGAGGAAGGGCTTGCGCTCCTCATCATTGAATTTGTCAAGGAAAGCAAGGCAGGCGTCGGCTGAGCCGAAGTCGCATGCGATTATTACGTCTTTATTCATTTGTGGGTTTGGGTTTTGGTTCTTTTTGCAGCATGTTGCAGCATGATTTAGCATGAGGCAGCATGATTTTTTTGCAGCATGTTGCAGCTTGTTTTAGCATGAGGCAGCATGTTTTTTTTCAGCATGTTGCAGCATGATTTAGCATGAGGCATCATGTTTTTTTGCAGCATGTTGCAGCATGATTTAGCATGAGGCATCATGATTTTTTTGCAGCATTTTTTAGCATGAGGCAGCTTTTTTTCTGCTTTTTTAGACTATGCCGATGATGTCGGTCAGGTTGTCGATGCCTAAGCGGTGCATCTCGGCGGGGAGGCCCTCCACTATCTCTTTGCAGGCGTAGGGGTTGATGAGGTTGGCGGCGCCTACCTCTACGGCTGTGGCGCCGGCCATCATCATCTCAATCACGTCGGCGGCTGTGCTTACGCCGCCGCAACCGATTACCGGTACGCCGCAGGCGTGCGCCACCTGATTGACCATCCTCACCGCTACCGGGAATACAGCCGGACCGGAGAAGCCACCCATGCGGTTGGCAATTACCGGCTGGCGACGTTTCAGGTCGATGCGCATGCCGAGCATCGTGTTTATGAGGCAGAGTCCGTCGGCACCGGCTTCGACCGCCGAGCGGCCTATAGCCACAATGTCGGTGACATTCGGCGTCAGTTTCACGTAGAGGGGTTTTGTGATAACCCTCTTCACCTCCTTGACAACCTCCGAAACCGACTCGCAGCATGTGCCGAAGCTCATACCGCCGCCGTGTACGTTGGGGCAGCTCACGTTAAGCTCGATTATGGCCACCTGGTCTTCGCCGTCGATCTTTGAGCAGCATTCCACATACTCGTCGATCGAGAAACCGCTGATGTTGGCTATAATCGGCTGATGGAACACCTCACGCATTTTCGGCAACTCCTCAGCGATGACCGCGTCAATGCCCGGGTTCTGCAGACCGACAGAATTTATAAGTCCGGCGCTGCATTCGGCCACACGCGGAAGCGGGTTGCCGAAACGCGCATCGCGCGTGGTGCCCTTGAACGAGATAGAGCCGAGAATGTCGATATCGTAGAACTCAGCCATGCCATAGCCGAAGCCGAAGCAACCGGAAGCCGGCACAACCGGATTCTGAAGAGTCACACCGCTGAGGGTGACCGAGAGGGGAGACTTATCCATAGCGGAAGCAGCTTTTATTTCCATATCAGTTCCTCCTTTCTGAAAACGGGTCCATCCTTGCAGATACGCTTGGCACCATTGGCTGTCTCGACGCTGCAGCATACGCAGGCGCCGAATCCGCATCCCATACGGCTCTCGATACTCACCTCGCCCGGTATGTCGAGTCCGGTGCAGAGAGCGCGAAGCATAGGCATGGGGCCACAGGCGTGGAAATAATCGCCGGGAAGACCCTTTTCCCGTATAACGTCAGTAACGAACCCTTTAGTACCGAGCGAGCCATCGACAGTGGCAATAAATGCCTCCACGCCAATCTCCTCAAACCAGCGTTCCATGCCGAAGCTGTCGGCCGCCGTGTTATAGCCCAGCACAGCAACGGGCGACTTACCCATTGTGCGCAGGCGACGAGCGAGGTTAAGGAGCGGAGCGCAACCTATGCCACCACCCAAGAGTAGGGGATGGTCGTGCGAGGGGTCGGTCGAGAAACCGTTACCCAGTCCGGTAAGCAGATTCACAGTGGTGCCTGGAGCCATGAGGCTCATGGCCTCGGTGCCCTCACCCACCACATCATAAAGGAGCACCAGTTCGCCGCGCTCATGCGAATAGTCGCAGATCGAGATAGGGCGGCGGAGGTACTTGCCAGGAATGGCCACGTTGACAAACTGGCCCGGGGCCGTTATGGCCCGGGTGTCGCCACCGAGCGTCATCACCCATGTCTTATGGGTGAGGCGCCGGTTAGAGATCACTTTGAAATCGTTGTTGATATTAGTCGTCAGCATCGATAGTAGAAACTTTCATGGTAATATCGTCGAGAACGTCAAGAAGCACCTCGACAGTCTCGAGCGATGTGAATACTGTGATATTATTGTCGACAGCCGTGCGGCGGATATAATAGCCGTCGCGGTGTGAATGGTCGGCTGCAAGTTCCATCGTGTTGATCACATAATTTACGTGACCCTGGCGCAGCGAATCAACGATATCGTTGCTCCCCTCGCTCAGCTTGCGCAGCAGACGTGTGCGTATGCCGTGCGAGCGGAGGAACTCCGCCGTGCCGCGTGTGGCCTCGATATTGAAGCCCAACTGATAGAAACGCCTGATGAGCGGCAATGCGCGCTCCTTGTCATTGTCGGCTATCGTGACGAAGATAGTGCCATAGTTCGACACCGTCATACCCGAAGCCTGGAGCGACTTATACAGCGCACGCTTCAGCGACTTGTCATAACCGATAGCCTCACCCGTAGACTTCATCTCAGGCGAGAGGTAAGAGTCCATTCCACGCAGTTTCGAGAAGGAGAAGGCGGGTGTCTTCACAAACCAGCGTTTCTTCTCCTCGGGATAGAGCTCCGTTATACCCTGCTCCTTGAGTGAATGCCCCAGGATAACCTTCGTGGCGATGTCGGCCAGGTGCACACCGGTAGCCTTTGAGAGGAAAGGCACTGTACGAGAAGAACGGGGATTCACCTCGATAACGTATACATCCTCCTTACCATCCACGATAAACTGTATGTTGTAGAGACCCTTTATGCCGATCTCCTTTCCGAGACGCACCGTATAGTCGAGTATAGTCTGCTTCGCCTTCTCGCTCACGCTGAAGGTGGGATAGACGCTGATAGAGTCGCCTGAATGCACACCCGTGTGCTCCACATGCTCCATAATGCCCGGCACGAACACATCCTCGCCGTCGCATACGGCATCCACCTCGAGCTCCTTACCCATGATATACTTATCAACGAGCACAGGATGCTCCACATTCACCTCAACCGCGTTATGCAGATAATGACGCAGCTGGCGTTCGTCGCTCACAATCTGCATGGCGCGTCCACCCAACACATAGCTCGGGCGCACAAGCACCGGGTAGCCGATACGCGCAGCAGCCGCCACACCATCCTCGATGTTGGTGACAGCCACACCCTCCGGCTGGGGAATCTCCAGCTTCTCCATGATAGCCTCGAAGCAGCCACGGTCCTCGGCATTGCGTATGGCATCGATATCAGTGCCGATAATCGGGGCTCCGAGAGCCGCGAGCGGTTCGGCGAGGTTGATAGCCGTCTGTCCGCCGAGCGACACAATCACCCCGACAGGCTTCTCAAGGTCGAGCACATTCATGACATCCTCAACCGTGAGCGGTTCGAAATAGAGCTTGTCACCCGTGGTATGGTCGGTCGAGACAGTCTCAGGGTTATTGTTGATGATGATAGCCTCATATCCCGCCTTGCGGATAGTCCATATGGCGTGTACGGTGGAATAGTCGAACTCCACACCCTGGCCGATACGGATAGGACCCGAACCGAGCACCACAATCTTCTTGCGGTCTGAGGGGACAGACTCATTCTCGACATCATACGACGAATAGAAATAATTGGTCTTCGCATGGAACTCCGATCCGCAGGAATCTATCATCTTATACACCGGATAGATACCGTTGTCCTTACGCATACGGTAGATGTCGGCCTCGCTCTTGCCCCAGACCTGACCGATAAACTTATCGCTGAAACCCATGCGCTTGGCCTCGCGGAGAGTCTCCACGTCGTCAGGGTTGGCACGCACCACACTCTCGAAATCAACGATATTCTTGATCTTGTCAAGGAAGAACATGTCAATCTTCGTGCGGTTGTAGATGAGTCCGGCGTCGATGCCGCGACGCATCAGTTCAGCTATGGCGTAGATACGGTCGTCGGTAGGTGTCTGTATATACGAGAGCATCTCCTCCGACGGCATATTGTCAAACTTCTTGTGATAGAGATGGCACACACCGGTCTCGAGCGAGCGCACAGCCTTGAGGAGTGACTCCTCCATTGTGCGGCCGATGCTCATGACCTCACCCGTAGCCTTCATCTGGGTGCCGAGCTCGTTGGAGGCGTCGGCAAACTTATCGAATGGGAAACGGGCAATCTTGGTCACCACATAGTCGAGAGTCGGCTCGAAACTTGCCGGCACATGGCCGAGGTCGATCTCATCGAGATGGAGCCCCACAGCAATTTTCGCGCTTACACGCGCTATGGGATATCCGGCAGCCTTCGACGCCAGGGCCGAAGAGCGCGACACGCGAGGGTTCACCTCGATAAGGTAATAATTAAACGAGAGAGGGTCGAGCGCAAACTGCACATTGCAGCCGCCCTCGATCTTGAGGGCGCGTATAAGTTTCAGGGCAGAATCGCGCAGCAGTTGATACTCCTTGTTGGTAAGCGTCTGGGCAGGAGCCACCACGATAGAGTCGCCCGTATGCACACCCACCGGGTCGAGGTTCTCCATCGAGCAGATAGCTATGACCGTGTCGTTGGCATCGCGCATCACCTCAAACTCAATCTCCTTATACCCCTTGATGCTCTTCTCCACCAACACCTGATGCACAGGAGAGAGCTCAAGCGCCGTACGCATAAGCTCGCGCAGCTGCTCCTCATTATCGGCGAAACCGCCTCCGGTGCCACCCAAAGTGAAAGCAGGGCGCAGGATGACGGGGTAGCCGATCTTTTCGGCTATCTCCACGGCATGCTCGATACTTGTGGCCACGTCGCCCGGCAGCACCGGTTCGCCGATGCTCTCGCAAAGCTCCTTGAAAAGCTCACGGTCCTCGGCACGCTCGATGCTCTCGAACGAGGTGCCGAGAATCTCCACGCCGCATTCCTCAAGCACACCCTTCTTGGCAAGCTGCACAGCCAAGTTAAGGCCCGTCTGGCCACCGAGACCCGGCACGATAGCGTCAGGACGTTCATAGCGGACAATCTTCGCCACATACTCCAGTGTGAGGGGTTCCATATACACCTTATGGGCAATCTCCGGGTCGGTCATAATAGTGGCGGGGTTGGAATTGACCAGCACCACCTCATAGCCCTCCTCTTTGAGAGCCGTGCAGGCCTGGGTGCCCGCATAGTCGAATTCAGCAGCCTGGCCCACCACAATCGGGCCGCTGCCGATAACCATCACTTTCTTTATATCTGTACGTTTCGGCATAGCAATTAATGTTTAACAGCGGGAATCATCCTGATGAATTTCTCGAAAAGATAGTTGGTGTCGGTAGGACCCGGTGCGCTCTCAGGGTGGAACTGCACCGAAATCACCTTATCCTCGGCACACTGGCAACCCTCGACTGTATTATCGAGCAGGTTGATATGGGTGATTTCAAGACGTGTATCCTTAACCGACTCCGGCACCACGGCATAGCCATGATTCTGAGCCGTTATGAGCACCTGTCCCGTGGTGAGATCCTTCACAGGATGGTTGCCGCCACGGTGGCCCGGGTTGATCTGTTCGATTTTCGCGCCATAGGCCAGCGAGATAAGCTGATGCCCCAGACAGATGCCGAACATGGGCACCTTCCCCTTCAGCTGACGTATAGTCTCGACCACCTCAGGCACATCCTCAGGCGAACCGGGACCGTTGGAGATAAGCACCCCGTCAGGATTGAACGCGAGAATCTGCTCCGCAGGAGTGTTCCAGGGCACCACAGTCACGTTGCAGTTATGGGCGTTGAGGCTGCGCACCATATTGAACTTCATTCCGCAGTCGATGGCCACGATGTCATACTTGTAATTTACGGTGCGGGCAAACCAGCGCTTCTTGCAGCTTACGCGGCTCACGAGATTGCGTGGGCGCTCCACAGCGTTGATCTTAGCGACAGCCTCCTCCACGGGTGTGTCGATGTCAGTGATGATGGCCCGGATACCCTGGGCATCGCGCAGGATACGGGTGAGCTGACGGGTGTCAAGACCGCTGATGGCCGGGATATTGTTCTCCTCGAGCACTTCGGCCAGCGTCTTTGTGTAGCGGAAGTTGGATGGTGAATCGTTGTTTTCCTTCACAATCATTCCACCGATCGAGGGGAACTTCGTCTCATAGTCCTCGTCGGTTATGCCATAATTTCCGATGAGAGGATAAGTCATCACGATTATCTGGTCGGCATAGGAGGGGTCGGAAAGGATCTCCTGATAGCCTACCATTGAGGTGTTGAACACCAGTTCACCAACTCTCTCGGTGTCGGAAGCGAACCCGATACCCGGGAATTCGCGGCCGTCTTCAAGCACAAGTTTCTTTGTGTAGGGCTTCATCTTTATATCTCTATAGTGTACGTTTGCTGTTTTAGTGAGGGGGGAGGAGTGGTGCGCGGCTCAGCGGATAAGCTCCGCTTTGCCGGTGAGGGTGAGGCCCTCGTAAGGTGTGGCGCGTCCCATAGTGAGGAACTCCTCCGGATTGACAGTCCACTCACATGTGGTGTCGAGAAGAGTGACGTCGGCTTTCTGTCCCGGCTTTATGCCATCCGTGGCCGGCAGACCCATTATGCGCCGCGGGGTGATGGTCATCACCTCCACGAGTCGCTCCATAGGCATCAATCCGCTCTTTACCATCGTGGTGTAGACGGCTGCGAAAGCTGTCTCAAGACCAACAACCCCCATCGCGCTCTTCTCCAGACCCTTCGCTTTCTCGGCAGTCGAGTGCGGGGCATGGTCGGTGGCAATGGCGTCGATAGTGCCGTCGATGAGTCCACGGCGCAGAGCGTCGCGGTCTTCGCGGCTTCGTATCGGCGGGTTCATCTTGAAACGACCCTCCTCCTGAAGGTCCTCATCGCAGAAAGTGAGGTAATGCGGACCCGTCTCGCAGGTTACCAGCACCCCGCGCTCCTTGGCGCGTCGGATAAGCTCGACGCTCTCCTTTGTGGAGATATGGCAGATATGCAGGCGGCAATGAGTCTCCTCAGCCAGACGGATGTCGCGTTCAATCTCGGCCCATTCCGATTCAGAGCATATGCCACGGTGACCATGTGCCCTGGCATATTCGCCGTCATGGATATATCCCCCCTTGAGGAGGTCGTTCACCTCACAATGCGCGGCCAGGATTTTCCCGGTGGGAGCGATACCCTGCATGGCGCGTCGCATCACCTCCTCGCTCTGAACGCCACTGCCATCGTCGGAGAATCCTGCCACCATCGGGGCGAGGGCGGCGTAGTCGACGAGTTCGTTACCCATGCGCAGACGGGTTATCGTGGCGTAAGGGAGCACCTGTATGCAGGCGTCGCGGTCGATGATATCGAGCTGACGGCGCAGATTCTCCACAGAGTCGGGAGCCGGGTTGAGGTTAGGCATAGTGCAGACGGTAGAGAAGCCACCGGCAGCGGCAGCCTCCGATCCGGTGCGGATAGTCTCCTTATAGGAATAGCCCGGTTCGCGGAAATGCACGTGCAGGTCAACCAGACCCGGGACGAGATACTTTCCGTCGGCCTCAATCACCTCGGCATCGGGTGAAGTTGCGGGTGAGAGGTCGGTGCCCATGGCATCGATTACGCCATTGGCAATACGAACATTTGTCTTATGGAAATCACCATCGGTCCATACGTTGGCACCGAGAATCAGAATCGTCTTGTGAGGGTTCATAACTTATGCTTTACAGGCGGCTTCATGAGAGAGGAGAGGCGTTTGGGGCTGCTGGGCGAAGGTGTAGGATATAAAAAAAGGCAACTCGCCAATGAGTTGCCTTAAATATCTGAAAAAGAAGGTTGCCGGATGGCAGACGCTTCCGTTAAACATAGACTTCTGAGAGTGCAGAACAAACGATATTCGACTTTCAAATGTTGCCGTCATTTCATTTATTTTGCCTGCAAAGTTAGCAAAAAATCCCGACCCGTCAAAATAAAACTTGTTAATTCTCCCCCGGTGTCTCTGGATTTGAAAAAAAATACTTAAATTTGCACCTTGAGGTATGTGTAAAGATAAGAATATAAGAGTAGGGATTAAGAAACTTGATTTCAATAAAATCAAGGGTAAGATGTTGGCATATCTTTCTGATGGCAGAGAGATTGCTGTGCCGGTGTCGTTTTTTCCTGATATCAAGAAACTTTCGTTGGCCAAACGAAATGAGTGGATGGTGCTGGATGACCAGTTTTTTACCTTCAACCACCTCTCCAAAGTGTATTCATTGGCTGACCTGATGAGGGTGTCGTAAGAGCCACTCTCGTTTGGAGGGCATATGCCGAACTTTGTTTAACTTAGCATCTTATATTGATGAGGAATTTCAGATTTTTGTTGGCCGCCGCAATGACGGTGGCCGGATGGCAGGGAGTGTCGGCCCTCACAGGCGACCCCCGCGAGCTTACCATATATCAGGTGATGGTGGCTTCGTTTCAGAATGATTCCACAGGTGCCCCAGGATACCGGGCCATGTGGGGACCTGACAACGCGATGAAAAACGGTAACCTGCGTGGAGTGATCAACTCGCTCGACCATATCAAGGACCTCGGCGCGAACGCGCTGTGGATGACCCCGATTTTCGACAGCTCTACGGCAAGCGGCGGCGAGAAACTGCAGGCGACAGGTTATTTCACGAATAATTTCTTTGAGATTGACCCGCATTTCGGCACCGAAGCCGACTTGCGCGAACTTGTTGACGAGGCACATAAACGTGGCATCTATGTGATTCTCGACGGTGTGTTCGGCCATCACGGAGGTGTGACAGAACCCTCACCCTCGGGCTATGCCCTCGACGTGACTGTGACTTAAAGCGACCGTGGCGCGCAGGGTGGCACAGGAAATATATCATATCCGGGTTCGCTCGATTATATAAAGGAGGTGGCAACCTACTGGATTGACAACTTCGACATCGACGGCTGGCGCCTCGACCAGGCTTATCAGGCTACACAGGGTGGCCACAATTACTGGAACGAGATCCGCGGTGCCGTGGAGACCCTCACCTCTGAGCGCAAGGCTCGCGGAGAGGAGTGGGGCACCTTGGGGTATATGGTTGGAGAGGACTGGGGTACGGCTGACGTCATCAACAAGGGCGTCTACCGCGACGGCGGTCTGCTGAGCGCGTTCGACTTCGAAGGGAAGGAGCTTATCAGCGGTCCGATGCAGGAAACCGGGAACGCGGGTCTGGAGAATGGCTGGGCCGATGTGGTGACAGTATTGTCGAAACCTACAGCAAGGGGATATCTCAACGATGAAGTGATTCCCAACCTCTTCCTGAGCAACCATGACGGTTACCGTCTGGCTGACCATTTCGATCCCGCCGACCCTTACTATTACGAGAAACTGATGGGACGGCACGCTATACTGGCCGCATATTCCGGTCCGGTGACGCTATACTACGGTGATGAATTCGGTGATGACTGCCGCGATGCCGTAGGTGCGCAGAAGGATAACATAGCCCGTACCACCGGACATCTGCAGCCGCGTGACGACCGCGAGCGTGAATTGCGTGCCTATGTGGCCTCAGTGATGAAGTTCCGCGCTGCCAACCCTGCCATGTGGCGTGGCGAGGTCGAGTTCGAGACTGTGAAGGACCCGAAAGGGGGGGATATCCTCATTGTTCGGAAAACCGACAAGGAGTCGGGCAACAAAGTGGCGGTTCTCTTCAGCGAAACCGATGCGGAGGTTCCGGTAGATGGCAACACCGTCACAGTAAAAGCCTGGGTGCCGGCATTGGTCCGCATCCGATAACCTTCAAAGATTGCTATTCAGCAATTGGTATATAGTACCAAGTATTACAACTTATATCTGTATTTCTCGGTGGACGCGCCACGGCGCGTCCCTACTTTATATTTGCATTTCTCGTAAATCTGTATTTCTCGGTGGACGCGCCACGGCGCGTCCCTACAACTAAATGGCTAAACAATAGTTTTAATGGATAAATTGTTGTAAATTGTTGTAGGGACGCGCCGTGGCGCGTTTACCGAGGATATAACGTTTACCGAGGATATAACGACCACCGGGGATATAAGTTGTAATTGTAGGTGCTATACTGTGGTAACTGGTTGGTCAGAATGAGGGGAAGTTGGTTAGACGGAGGGTGGTTGTACCGTAGGGTACGAGGCGGATGGTGCCTCTCACTACCTGGCCGTTGCCGTCGGTTTCGGCCATGACCTTCTCGGGGAGTGCCGGAGTGAACTGATTCTTCACCAGATTCCAATCCTTCACACCCACTACCGGTATGTCGATAGTGACGGGTGAGAGACCCTCGTCGAATGGGAAACCATCCGTATCATGACGGTTCACCCGAATCTCCTTCAGAGAGTTGGTGTCAATCGCGTAGTTCCACTTCCCAACCGGAGTCATAGACCAGCTCTTGAACTCAGGATTACCCGATGCCTTTCCTGCAAGATTCTCATATATGGCAGGATCTTCCACCACATTCGCCTCAATAGGGAAGGAGTATAGAATCGGTCCACGTTCAACCGATACACCATTCTTCGCACCATTGTCGACCACCTTTATGTGCATAGGGAGATTCAGAGAGAACGTCTCGCCCGACTGCCATGACTTGCTGATGGTCTTGAATTCCGCTTTCCCATCGTTTGCCCAACCGGGAATGCGATAAGTGAAATCCATCTGCATGGGAGCATCCGTAAGCACACCATCCTTATAGAAATTGAAAGTGAACTCCACATTCTCCTCGAAAGGATAGTTGGTGCGCTGCTCAATCTTTGCCACCGTGCCGTCGGGGAGAGTGAACTCCACACTGCCCGGAGCGTAGAGAGCCGCCACAGGATAACCGTTGCGGTCTTTCATCCACATACGGGCGGCATAGTTAGGCATGTAACGGTGGAGGTTGCCTATGCAGCATTCCGTCTCATGGATAGGGCGGTAAGCCATCCATGTAGTGCCGTATTTGAAATCATTATGGTTAGAATTGCCGGTGGCGATCACCTGATTAGGGCAGGAGAAATACTGCATGGTCTTGAAATCCTTGGTGACAGCACCCAGTCCGGCGTTGAATATGGCCCGTTCGATACGGTCGGCCCATTGAGCGTCGCCCGTGGCCATGAGATAATAACCGATTGTCCAGGTATAGTCACTGATGTCGCAGGTTTCATGGCTGGCGAGCGCATCATTCCCCGCCAGAGCCTCCGAACTTGAATTCACACCGTCTACCAGCATATTGTAGCGTTCCATCTTATAATCGGCATTCAAGGCGGCATCGAGATACTCCTTTTTACCGGTGTACTCATACAGAATCACCGGAATCTTCATAAGCTCATTCATGGTGACGCCATGCATCTGGAAAGGCTCATTGTCAAGGCAAGAGGCCTGTGTGAGCTCCGAGCCATTCTGCGCCCAGGCCTCCTCTGCCATCTCAAGAAGGCGGGGATTGCCGGTTATGGAATAGGTCCAGAGCAGACCCTCCACATTCACCACGAAACGGTTGCGTCCAAGTTCGATAACCGGGAAAGAGAGATAATGCTTCTCAAGGGCAGCCGGGATGCGCGGGTCGCCCGTAGCCTCATAATACGCCTTCACAGCACGGAAATACACCGCCCAGGGCCACGCCATGGATTCAGCGTCAGCGCCAAGGCGCCCCTCCGGACGGTCGATAGCCTTGATCTGCAACTGCTTCTCCATGTCAGAGCGGCGGCGCTTCATGCGCGCGAGTGCCTTAGGGTCGGCTGTCACCTCGGCATTGAAACGGTTGCCCCGTTTCATGAGCGAGTCAACGTCGGCCTTGGTATAAGGGGTGCCCTTCTTGGCAGGGAGTGGATGGGCGAGCACCCATTCAATGTTGTCGCGGGCCACCTGCAGGAGAGCCGCATCGTTGAGGATGTATCCGAGTCGGGTGAGACCGTCGAGATAATAAGCCGTCTGCTCATAACGCCACCAGTCGGCGCCACGCTTCTCAGAGTCACGTTTGAGCTCACCCACCCAGAGGTCGGAGTCAAAGGGGTAAGACATAGCCTCAGGATGCGATGTGAGCCCCGCGTTCTGACGGTTAAGAATCTCCTCCAGCCAACCGGAAGGGGTGATGTCGGCGTGGAAACCGTCCGTAAATACGGCGTGTGCCGGCATGGGCACCGATGTGCTCACAACAGATGCCGGGGTCATGCCGCAGAAAGAACCGGCCATAAGGATGGCCAATGCGAGTTTTTTCATTTCAATGATGTAAGAATAGTGTGCAAAGTGGAGGAGGCCGCCGAGCCACCTCGCAAAAGGGAGCGCGGCCTCTTCAGAATACTGATTGGAAAAATCGGGAAAGGATTAAACGGGAGGGTTGAGAGGGGAGGGGGATATGGGTGAAGAGATAAAAGTGGGTGGTGAAAAGATAATAATATTTAAAAAAACACCGCTGTGGGCCGGATTGGCTAATCTCAGGTTAATGAGAAGCGTTATAAATACAGACCTATATTTTAATTCATGCTATGACACAAGATAAGATGACACCGACAGTGGCCGAACAGATGGTGAATCAGATGGCCGAAGCCGGCATAAAACATATATATGCCATAACCGGAGACAGCCTCAACGCGATAACCGACGCCATAACCCGCGATGGAAGGATACGCTTCATACATATGCGGCATGAGGAGTCGGGAGCATTCGCGGCGAGCGCGGAGGCCCAGCTCACCGGGAAGTTGGCATGTTGCGCCGGAAGTAGTGGGCCGGGACACGTACACCTCATCAACGGACTGTATGATGCCCAGCGGTCGAATGCCCCGGTGCTGGCTATCGCCTCCACCTGCCCCTCGGCCATGTTCGGGACGGGTTATTTCCAGGAGACCAATCCCACGCTGCTATTCTCCAACTGCAGCGTCTACAACCAGATGGCAATCACGCCCGACCAGGTTCCGAGCATGCTCCACGGAGCCATGCAGGAGGCCATATCCCGCCAAGGGGTAGGGGTGATAGGTGTGCCGGCCGACGTCACTGATCAGCCTGCGGCCGAGACGACAGCCTCGCTCGAGCCCTCGTATACGGCACGTGCCGCAGAGCCCACAGAGGAGGAGATAAGCAAAGCCGCCGATATGATAAACGCCGCCTCCACGGTAGCGATATTCGCAGGAGGTGGAGCCACTGATGCCGCTCCGCTCGTGAAAGAGTTGTCAGAGAGGCTGCAGGCACCTGTTATCACCTCCTACAAGGCACAGTTTGAACTGACACGCGATATGCCCAACTATGTGGGCCATATGGGTTATCTCGGCATGTGGTCGGCAGAAGATGCGGTGGCCGAGGCCGACCTTGTTCTGATTTTAGGAACCAACTTCCCCTATCCAGGCTTCTTCCCCACCGACAAGAGGATAATCCAGGTGGATATACGCGCCGAGCGACTCGGCAAACGGGCACGTCTGAATTTAGGTGTGAGAGCCGACTGCCGTCTGTTTCTGGAGGCGTTGCTTCCGGAGGTCAAGGGTAAGAGCGACGGCTCTTTCCTGAGCAAGGCACTCGACGGCTGGAGGTTGATACAGGATAAATTCCGTCTCCCCGTGCTCAATCCTGGTAAGAACTGGTGTGTGCGTCCGGAGTATGTCATGGATATGATAAACCGGCTTGCCGACGATGACTGCATCTTCACGGTGGATACAGGTATGAACAATGTGTGGTCGAGCCATTATCTCACGCCCGGGAAATCAAGGAAGATGATAGGTTCGTTCACCCATGGCTCGATGGCGAATGCCATGCCTATGGCTATCGGAGCAGCTGTGTCATGTCCGGGTCGTCAGGTGATAGCCCTTTCGGGTGACGGTGGCCTGGCCATGCTGATGGGTGACCTGCTCACCATCATACAGTATAAGTTGCCTATAAAGATATTCGTGGCAGACAACCGCGCTCTCGCATTCGTGAAATGGGAGATGGAACTCGCCGACTATAAGCCAAGCGAGGTTAATCTTGACAATCCTGACTTCGCAGCCGTGGCAGAGGCTATGGGTTTCTGGGCACGGACTGTCACTGACCCGTTTGCTCTGGAGCCGGTGATGAAGGAATGGCTTGCAGTCGATGGTCCGGCGTTGCTGTCGGTCACTACTGACACTGACGCAGCCTCATTCGCATTCAGCAAGGAGCTTATGGAGAAGGGAGCGCCCGGAAACGTGCTCTCCAATTTCATGGCGCCGGGTGTCTGATTCAACTATACCTGTTAAGACTTCAACTATCGTTCTGTCTCCAACTATTACAACTATTAACAACAATAAAAAAATATAACTACTGGATTGGAAATAGGTGTTAATAGTTGTAATAGTTGGAGACATATAGTTGGAGGCTCATTGTGATAGTTGGAATCTGGCACTATTGGTAGATTTTATAATGATTAATAATAGTAATAAAAATGAGCAAAAGGATAAGGAAAGTAATAAGAGAGATGAAATTTGACAACAAGGGTTTTAAGAAAGCTCTGTTGACGTTCGCGGTGGCCGGAGCATTCGTGATGCCGGCAAGCGCGGATTCATGGACAATAAAGAGAGAGAAATTGCCCGAACCGGCCCAGGAGATGCTGACAACATACTTTCCGAAGGCTAAGGTAAGCAGCATCAAGATTGACAAGCATCTGCTTAAGAAGACCGATTATGATGTGAAGCTCACCAATGGCACGAAGATAGAGTTTGACAACGGCGGTAAGTGGACTTCGGTCGACTGCAAGAAGAAGGAGGTTCCCTCCGAACTGGTTCCGACAGTTGTGAAGAACTACATGAAGAAGAACCTCTCCGATCAGACTATCGTAGCGGTGAAGAAGAATACACTTAGCTACGAGATTCGTTTGGCCGATGGACGCGAGTTGAAGTTCAATCTCCTTGGTCAGCTCCAGAAGAGTAGCACCACCGACGAGGAGTTGGCCTCAGATGAAGCAGAAGCAGAGGAAGAGGTGTGACGTTTGTAAACATGAAGAGGGGATGCTCCGGGGGGCGCCAACCCGCAGGAATTTTTAAAAACACACGGGGTGGGGGTTTTTTGAACAAAACACACGGCGA
>CANPMT010000042.1 GCA_947575235.1 uncultured Porphyromonadaceae bacterium | reverse complement strand
GCACACCGAATACGTCGCTGTTAAGTTCGGCAGAAGTGGCGACATCAGCGAGATAGATGGTAGCCAGGTCGGGAAGCTCAGAAACGGTTATCAGAGAGGTGATGGATGTGGAGTGTGCAGCCTCGTTCGCCTCACGGTCGTAAGCTGTGATGACAGCTTTCAGTGTAGCGGCCTGGTTGGGGAGCGAGAGCTTCTCCGAGAACTCGAGTCTGGTGGAGCCGGTACCCTCGACGCGACGGGGGAAGCCGCTTACAGGTGAGGGGTTCTCCTCGCCGTTGGTGATATCCTGGAGATCAATCTCCACATAATCCACTACGCGGTTATCCTCAACCGAGAACTGAAGGTTGAAAGCGGTCTGCGGTTTGAGTATAACGGTCATCTCCTTGTCGGGAGCGGTGGTGAAGACCGGCGCAGTGAAATCGCCGTCCATAGTCACTTTGACCTGCTGCTTCTCCTGGCGGCCGCCGATATCCGTAATGATTACATCGATTACGAAATTGTCGCCAGTCTCATTCTCCTGAATCTTGAATGAGTAATCAAGATCGTACGACTTGAGCGGTTCTCCATAGATTTCGATAAGGTTGATGCGTTTGTTGAGGTTGAGCTCGTGGCATACAAGGTCGATGCTTGCAATGCCATCGGCGTCAGTCACCTCACCTTTGACTTTGATGGTGCGTCCGGCTTCAGTCATCTCATGAGCCGAGATGAGGTTGAGCTGTGGGTTGCCACCGTCAACGTCTTTCCAGTCATCATCGCTGCTGCAAGCGGTGAGAGCCGCTGCGGCGCCCAGGATAAGCCCTGAGCTGATCAGTGTTGAAAACAGTTTCATGTGATTCTAAGATTTGATTATTTATGTCAGTTATTTGTATTATAGGTATGATAAGGTCGGGGTAAGTCCGACAGTGCAAAATTAGGCAATAAATAAGGTGTGAGGGCTCTAAATATCGTTCAATGATAGGCTACAAATCATTCATGCATTAAATTTCTTTCACAAAAGTGCTAAAATATATGTATAAAACCGCTAACTTTGGGGAAAGATAATTCAGATAAACAACCGGATATACCAAACGCCATGAAACGCGACCTATTATTGATATGGTTAGTTATGACCAGCCTGCTGCTGGCAGCTCATTCAGACTTCAGCATAACACACTTGGGTGTTGAGTCGGGTCTGAGCAACAATCATGTGTTATGCGTCACGCAAGATAAGCAAGGGTTCATATGGGTGGCCACCGAAGAGGGACTCAACCGATTCGACGGCCACACCTTCAAGGCATTCTTCAAAGATGGCCTGCGCAAGGGGACATCACTGACCGGGAATGAACTCAATGCCATAATGGATGACGCGGAGCAGCCCGTGCTCTGGATAGCCACGCAGCGTTCAGGCCTGAATGCCTATGACTATGAGGCTGACAGTTTCAAGGCATATCAACATGATGAAGCCGACCCCTCCAGTCTGGCCACAAATGACGTCACATCGCTTGCCAAAGCCGCAGACGGCGGTATATGGGTGACTACGTTCTGGAGAGGGATTGATCATCTGGATCCCTCCACAGGGAAGTTCACACATTACAATTCAAATAATGTGAATGGGCTACCCGATGCTCCCGTATGGTCGGTTGTTGACAATGGCGACGGCTTCCTGTTTGTAGGTCATGAGAGGCATGGGTTCTCAGTGGTGGATCTTCATCATATGAAGGCTACCAACTACATGCCGGTGGCAGGTGATGAAAATTCATTGCCCTCGGAAGATGTGTGGTGTGTATATAAGGACTTGCTCAGCAACATATGGGTGGGGACCTCTGCCGGGCTTGCCCTGTTTCACCCGGATGAATCCACCTTTGTGAATATCGGGAAATGGCATCCCGACCTCTCACGTCATGTGTCAGATGTGCGTCAGTTTTCCGACCAGCGCCTTTGGGTGGCGATGGAGCGGGGAGGGGTGTCGATACTTGAACTCACGGATAATTTCTTCGCCATGCCGGAGAAAGGGGTGGTGCAATCAATCTCCTCAGAGGGGAGTGCCCCGAGGCTCTCCAGCCCCTCTATAAGATGTCTTTTCGAAGACAGCAATTCAAACGTCTGGGCCGGGAGCTGGGGTGGCGGTCTGAATCTGATTACGGATGAGAGTCCGGTGTTCGAGTTTCATGCCTCGACTCTTGTAAAGTGGCGGGGAGAGGTCAATTCCGCCAATTGCGTATTCACAGTGCTGGTGGATAATGACGGAGAATTGTGGATCGGGAAAGATGGGGGAGGCATAGATGTGTATTCCGGCAACCATAAGGTGCGCAATTACAGCATAGGCGACGCCGGTATGCCGGGCGATGTGGTGCAGGCTTCGTATAAGAGCGATGACGGTGTGCTATGGTTCGGCTTCTTTAACGGGGGCGCGGCATGGTTTGACCCTGAGGAGGGGAGATTTCACACGATATTTCCCGAAGGTTCGCGCGTGGATGTGCGTGACATAACCTCCGACCATAACGGCAATATAATAGTGGCGTCAAGTTTAGGGGTATGGAGGTATATACGCAAGGAGCATCGCCTTGATGGCCCCTACGACGTGGGGAATAATCTCATCAGAAAGGTATTTATGCTCGACGGCAGTCATTTCCTCGTGGGGACGTTCGGATCAGGAATGGTGCTAACCGACAGCCATTTCCGGGAATTGCGTACGTTTGATATGGTGACCGGCTTCCCCTCGAATACAATCAACGATATCTTCCAGAGCCGCGACGGACATATATGGGTGGCAAGTGGCGAGGGTTTGCTTGAATTTGAAGACCTGAACGGTAATCCTGAGAAATTCAAGGTAATAAACCGCGCCGGTGGACTCACAAACTCCCACATACAGGCCATAGCCCAGGACCGCAGCGGCAACATATGGGTGTCGACCAACGGAGGGATAAGCTGCATCAAGGGGGAGACAGTGCGCAATTACACCTACCGTGATAACCTGCCGTTAGGCAATTTCTTGGGTCGAAGTGTCGCAAGCGACCGGCAGGGGAACCTGTATTTCGGGGCGTTGAGCGGACTGTGTGTCTTCAATCCGGTGAAAGTGCTTGAACCTTCATCTATGCCACAGGCGTTCATAGTGGAGCTTTCACTTTTAGGGAATGCCTCAAATCCGGCAGACATACCCACAGTCTTCACAGTGGCCGGGAGAAAAGAGATAAAACTATCGCCTAAGAACAACAGTTTCGAGATATTCTTCTCCAGCCGCGACTATGCGAGAGCCGGTGAGGTGGAGTATTCATATAAACTCGAGGGTCTCGACGACCGCTGGATTATGGCTCGCGACGGGAATGTGGCAACATTCCTTGACCTTGACCCCGGTACATACGTGTTTAAGGTAAGAAGCCGAATGCGCAACCAAGAGTGGGGAGAGGCTGCGGAGGTCAAGATAATCCTACCCCCTCCTTTCTGGCTCACATGGTGGGCAAAGACCTTCTATATGCTGCTGATTCTGGCAATCGGGGGTGGACTTCTTTACCTCTACCGCAAGCGGATAAAAGCGGAGATGATGCTCAAGGTGGAACGTATCAATTCAGAGGAGCGCCTGAAGGCAGAGAAAGAGCGGCATCTGCGCGAGCATGAACTTAACGACGAGCGATTGAGGTTTTACACCAATATCACTCACGAGTTGCGCACACCTTTGACCCTCATCATGGGGCCGCTCGATGATATGGAGCGGAGCGATAACCTTCCAGAGAAGGAGAGGAGGAGCGTGAGGATGGTGCAAAGGAATGCGCGGCGATTGCTCGACCTTGTGAACCGTCTTCTGGAGTTCCGTAAGACAGAGACCCAGAACCGTCGCCTCTGTGTGAGAAGAGGTAATGCCGCCGCCACAGTCTATGAGGTGGCCCTGAAATATAAGGAGCTCAACCGCAACTCGACGGTAAAAGTTGTGATTTCAACCGAATCGGAACGTATAGATGGAGTATATGACAAGGAGGTCATGACGGTGATACTCGATAACCTGCTCTCCAATGCGTTGAAATATACCGATAAGGGGGAAGTGAGAGTGAATTGCACGAAAGAGGGGAAGAAGCTTGTGCTGTCAGTGGCTGATACCGGTAAGGGGATTTCACCGGAAGCAATCCCACATATATTCGAGCGATATTATCAGGAGCGTGGTCCGCATCAGGCAGCCGGAACCGGTATCGGATTGGCATTGGTGAAGAATCTTGTGACCCTCCACCACGGAGTGCTGAGTGTGAAGAGCAAGTTGGGAGAGGGGTCGGAGTTCATCGTGGTGATACCTATAGATGACTGTTATCCCGAGGCCCTCCACACCGAAGAGCCGGTGACGGAGAGCGGGAGTGAGACCGTACCTCCCGAAGAGAGTGTGTCGGTACCTAACAATAAACCTGTAATCCTTATGGTCGAGGATAATGAGGATATCCGCGATTACGTGAAGGAATCGTTCACCGACTTATATGATGTGAGATGCGCCGCCAATGGCAAAGAGGGATGGGATATGGCTGTCGATCTTATGCCCGCTGTCGTGGTGAGCGACATCATGATGCCCGTAATGGATGGCATAGAGCTTACCAGACGTCTTAAGAGCGACATACGCACCAGTCACATTCCGGTGATACTGCTGACAGCCAAAGAGACATCCTCCGACCGGGAGGAGGGGTATGCCAGCGGAGCCGACAGTTATCTGACGAAGCCCTTCAGCACCGGATTGCTTCAGACCCGCATCACCAACCTTCTGTTGCAGAGGATGCACCTTACTGAATTCTACGCGTCGCAACCTGAGGCAGAGCCGGAGAACTCCGACAACTCATTGAAAGAGAAACATGACAAACTACTTAACGCACTGAGCGAGATTGACCGCGAATTCGTGGAGCAACTCACAAAGACAATCCATGACCATCTCCCCACAGAGAACGTGGATGTGAATTTCCTTGCGGGGGCGTGCGGCATGAGCACCTCCACACTTTACCGTAAGGTGAAGGCCGTGACCGGAGTGTCGCCAAACGAGTTCATACGTAAGGTGAAGATGCAGATGGCCGAGAGCCTGCTGCTGAGCGGCAAATTCACCTTCTCGGAGATATCGTTCAAGATAGGTATCAATAATCCGGCCTACTTCAGGCAATGCTTCAAGGAAACCTTCGGCATGACCCCCACAGAGTATCTGCGCAAAGTGAATGAGGAGGGAAATAGGCATTGATACACAAAGAGTTTAGTAATTTTTATGTTTTTAAACATATTTTTACTAACTTTGCATCCTGTAACATAACAGGAAAATAATAACTTTTTAGGTTTATGAGCTTATCCGGCCCAATTGATTTCAAGCCGAAATTGCTTTCGGCGTTGAGCGACTATTCGATGTCGCGTTTCAAGTCAGATCTTATAGCAGGTATAGTAGTAGGAATTGTGGCTCTTCCGCTGGCCGTGGCTTTCGCCATAGCGAGTGGCGTGAGTCCGACGATTGGTCTTATCACGGCCATCATCGGAGGTTTCCTTGTGTCGGCCTTAGGTGGCTGTTCTGTCCAGATCGGTGGCCCTACGGGAGCCTTCATCATTATAGTCTACGGCATAATCGAGAACTATGGTCTTGAGGGTCTGGCTATCGCCACATGTATGGCAGGTCTGATACTGGTGCTTCTCGGAGTGTTTCATTTAGGCACCGTCATCAAATTCATACCTTACCCGATTGTGGTAGGGTTCACCGCCGGTATCGCGTTGACAATCTTCTCAACGCAGATGAATGACTTCTTCGGTCTTGGACTGACAGACGTTCCGGCTGCATTTATTCCCAAATGGGGAGTCTATTTCAGCAATTTCGGGAATATCGATTGGGTTACCACCGTTGTCGGGGTGGTGTCACTCCTTATAATAATAGCGGTGCCTTTTATTTCAAAGAAACTTCCCGGCGCGTTGATTGCCATAATCATAATCACCGCCGCCGTATGGGTTATCAATACATATTGGCCTGAGCATCATGTCACCACTATCGGCGACCGCTTCGGCAATATGCCTACCGATATCCCCACACCTCAGGGATTCAAACTCTCAATGGATACAATCAACCTCCTTCTCCCTTCGGCATTCACCATAGCCATACTCGGCGCCATAGAGTCATTGCTTTCGGCCACAGTGGCTGACGGTGTCACCGGTTCGAGAACACGTTCCAACACTGAGCTTATCGGCCAGGGTATAGCCAACATAGTCGTGCCCTTCTTCGGCGGCATACCTGTGACAGGAGCCATAGCCCGCACAATGACCAATATCACCAATGGTGGTCGCACTCCGGTGGCCGGCATCATACACGCCATAGTTCTCCTGCTCATCTTCCTCTTCCTTATGCCGCTGATCAATCTTGTGCCTATGGCCTGTCTGGCAGCCGTGCTTATCATGGTGAGCTACAACATGAGTGGTTGGCGCACAATCAAGGGTATACTTCATAATCCGAAAGGGGATGTCACCATATTGGCTGTGACCTTCCTTCTGACAGTGATATTCGATCTCACCATAGCTATCGAGATCGGTCTGCTGCTGGCGATAATTCTCTTCCTCCGCCGTGTGACTGAGAATACTCAGATCAAGGTTTACAGTGAGCAGCTTGACGTGGCCGAGGGTACTGAGGCTTCTACCCACGAGGTACTTGATGTGGCCAATGGTGTCCAGGTATATGAGATAGATGGTCCATTCTTCTTCGGAGTGGCCACCAAGTTTGATGAGATGATGCGCACTACAATCGGAGGCACCAAACCGCTTGTGAGAATCATCCGCATGAGGAAAGTACCCTTTATCGATGCGACAGCCGTACACAACCTTGAGATGCTGATAAAAGGCTCGCAGGAGGAGGGTATCCATGTTGTGCTTTCAGGTGTGAACGCGAATGTAAAGGCTGTCCTTGAACATGTAGGCATAGACAAGATGATAGGGAGCGACCATGTGTGTCCCAACATCACGGTGGCCGTGAAGATGGCCAACCAGCTTGCAGCCCGTCTTGCCCAGTAAAATAGGTGCGTCATCATACAGATGGCGCACTTCGAAATAAGATATAAAGAAACCGTCCTCCGAAAAATCGGGGGACGGTTTCTTTATCCGTATGTCTCAAGGGGTATGTCGAGAAATCAGATCTCGAAGCGGATATCCGCGAGTTCGGGGAGGAGGGCGAGATTGAGTACATCCTCAACCGTCTCCACATAATGGAACTCGAGACCCTTGAGATAGCGTGCGTTAATCTCTTCGATATCCTTCTGGTTGTCGCGAGAGAGGATGATATCAGTTATCCCTGCTCGTTTGGCAGCCAGAATCTTCTCTTTTATTCCCCCTACCGGGAGCACTTTCCCGCGAAGTGTGATCTCTCCGGTCATGGCTATCTTGTCGCGTACTTTTCTTCCGGTGAAGGCAGAGGCGAGCGAGGTTGCCATTGTGACACCGGCCGAGGGGCCATCCTTCGGGATCGCACCCTCGGGCACATGCAGATGCACGTTAGCCTTGGAGAATACCTCAGGGTCGATACCCAGTTTCTTGGCATGGGCTTTGAGATATTGCAGGGCGATGACGGCCGACTCCTTCATGACATCGCCGAGATTGCCGGTAAGGGTAAGTTTCTCGCCATTGCCGGGGGAGAGGGATGTCTCGATGAAGAGAATCTCACCGCCTACCTGTGTCCAGGCAAGTCCTGTCACCACGCCAGCGTATCGGTTGGTCTCATAAGAGTCAGGGTTGACCTCCTCCTTACCTAAGAGTTCCTTCACCTTGTCGGAATCGATGACTTTCGGGAAAGCCTGGCGCGAGGCCTTGAGGCGGGCAATCTTACGGAGCACCTTGGCAATCTTCTTCTCCAGCTGCCGCACGCCCGACTCACGAGTGTAGCGGCTCACGATATATCCGAGAGCCTCGTTTGAGAATGAGAGCTCATCCTTGCCGAATCCATGCTCCTCAAGCGACTTCGGCACAAGATGACGCCGCGCAATCTCAATCTTCTCCTCAATAATATAACCACCGATCTCGATTATCTCCATACGGTCGAGAAGAGGGCGTGAAATCTCAGAGAGACTGTTGGCGGTGGCTATGAATAGAATCTTGGAGAGGTCATAGTCAAAATCGAGATAATTGTCATGGAACTTTGAATTCTGCTCCGGGTCGAGCACCTCAAGAAGGGCTGTGGAGGGGTCACCCTTGAAATCGCGTCCAATCTTATCAATCTCATCAAGCACGAACACCGGGTTTCCGCTTCCGCACTTGGCAAGTGCTGATATTATACGTCCGGGCATAGCTCCGATATAGGTGCGTCGGTGACCACGTATCTCAGCCTCATCATGCAGGCCGCCTAAAGAGACACGGGCGTACTCGCGGCCGAGGGCTGAGGCGATGCTGCGCCCGAGGGAGGTCTTGCCCACACCCGGAGGGCCATAAAGACAGATGATAGGGGCCTTCATATCCTTGCGGAGCTTAATCACCGCCATCTGTTCAATGATACGTTCCTTCACCTGGTCGAGTCCGTAATGGTCGCGGTTGAGAATCTTCTCCACTTTAGAGAGCGCGAAATCCTCGCGTGAGTAATTATCCCACGGTAGATTGAGGAGATTCTCAAGATATGAATACTGGATTGAATATTCCGGATTGGCAGTATTGTATCGTTCAAGCTTGCGGAGTTCCTTATCGAAATGTGCGCGGGCCTCCTTGCTCCAGGATATTTTCTTGGCCTTCTCCTTTAGCGAACCGATATCAGAATCCTCATCATTCCCGTCAAGCTCCTCACGGATTGTCTTAAGCTGCTGCTGGAGGAACATGCGTTTCTGCTGCTCGTTCATATCCTCATGCGTGCGCATATGGATATTAGCCCTGATCTCAAGTTTCTGCAACGATATGTCGAGAAGCTTGAGATACTCCTCAAGCAACACCGCGAAAGAGGATGACGCTAAAAGGGATGCCTTCTCGGCTAAAGAGAGCGGGGAATAAATGATGGTGAAGAAGACACCACGCACCGGGTCATGGTCGATATCCTCAATATTGAAGTTAAGTCTGGCCTTGTCTTGTTCCGACGCATACTGAAACACCTGATTGAACGACTCCTTGACACCGTCCAGAAGATAGTTCATCTCAGGGTTGTCCTGCATGCCTAACTGGCGCATCATAGCTATCTGAGCCACAATCGGGGAGTCGTTGACAATCTTTTTCAACCTTACACGCGGGCCGCCAATCAGGAAAACCATGGTAGGCATATTGGGCATCTTGATTATCTTGGCCACTTTGCACACAACGCCGGCAGGAAAATAATCCTTAAGATGGGTTCCGTCAAGCGAAGGATCCTTGAGAGGAATCGCCAGCAGGCAATCCTTGTTTTCATACACCTCCTCAACCATCCTGAGCTCATTCTCGTCGTTAATTTTGATTGGCTGAGGCATTTCCGGGAATGCCACATCATCAGCGAGTGGTAAAACCGGAATAGCTTCCTGGTTGAAAGAGAAAGAGTTGAGGTCGCCACTTGGGAGTTCGGCAATCACAGTGCCGGTCATCTGGATATCCGAAAAGTCGTTTGCCATTTTCTAAGTTATCGTTTGGTAGTGCAAAGTTAACTAAAAAAATCGTATTTTTGCACTTGAAACCAATGCTTAATACCCCGTGATATGAAAGAACGTCTCTTCAGATTCAAACAATTCTCGGTGGCGCATCATCAGAGCGCCATGAAAGTAGGAGTTGATGGTGTGCTCATAGGAGCATGGGCCACATTTCCCGGTGAGCGTGTGCTTGACGTCGGCACAGGGTGCGGCGTGATTGCCCTTATGATGGCACAGCGTTACCCCGGAGCCTCAGTAGTGGCAATTGACATCGATTCCCCCTCTGTCAATGAAGCAAGGGAGAATATCCATATTTCGCCTTGGAACGGTAGGATAGAGGTTAAAGAGGAGACATTTGATTCATTATGCGCGAAGATAACAGCAGGATCGGAGGAGAGATATGACCTTGTGGTCAGCAATCCCCCCTATTACGATTCCGGAGTGGCCGATACGTCAGATTCAAGACTAAGGGCACGCCATCAGGGTGAGCTTTCCCCTGCGGTACTTTTGCGCAATGCATCAGGAATACTAAAAGAGGGGGGACGTCTGAGTATGATTTTCCCTGCGGAGATGTATTCCTCACTTGCGGAAGAGGGTGAGAGACATGGCATGATTCCTGCGAGAGTGTGTTACGTGCGCGATCATGCCGGAGCCGAGGAGAAGAGGGTGATGGCCGAATTTATACGCTACGGCGGCGCCGGGAGTATCACCTTGGAGGAAACGCATCTGGTGATGTTCGGAGCCGATAAAGAGCCCACTCCCGACTACAGGGAACTGTGCAGGGAATTCTATCTCAGGTTCTGACCGCCCGGGCACTACATGATGATAACGTGCAAATTAACGATTATAAACTATTATTAACAACCCCGTCAATAAAAATAATTGAGATGCTACATGATAAATTAAACTTATGGAGCGTTTATATGTCAAAGTGTAAAAGAAAGGAAAGATTATGAAGCATCAACTTTTACTCGCGGGTTTGATACTCATAGGTGGCCAGACAGTTTTCGGTCAGGACTACTTCGATGATATCTATTACAACCCCAACAAGACAACAGAGACAGCTTCGAAAACGCAGAAAACGAAAAAGCAGTCAAACTATATCGCCAACATGGCCGATATGGATGTTGACGCCTATAACCGGCGCGACCAGTATTATGTGACCCCGGTGGATACTATCGGCAGCTATGTCGAGAACGGGGAGGACTTCGTCTATACCCAGCAGATTCAAAAATACTACAATCCTACGATTGTGGTTGATAACGCTGATATCCTGGAGGATGTCCTTGACAATTCATACGGCAATGTCGAGATAGTGATCGACGACAACGGATTGCCGGTATTCAGTCCCTACTATGCCTATGGCTGGCCCTCCTACAGATATGGCTGGCCCTATTATGGGGGCTGGGGCATCAATATAGGTGGCTGGGGCTGGAGCGTAGGTTTCTACGATCCCTGGTATGCCTGGAACTGGGGTCCGTCGTGGGGCTGGGGACCCGGCTGGGGACCGTCATGGTCCTGGGGACCCGGATGGGGTCCGGGCTGGGGACCGGGCTGGGGACCCGCTTGGGGTCATCATCCCAATCCACATCCCCCTATGGCAGACTGGCGTCCGAATGGTAACCGTCCCGTTGGCCCGAGACCCGGTTGGTCGGGCTCTACACGTCCCGGACAGGGTTCGTTGGCACACCGTGTGCCTGGCGGCTCATCAGTACGTCCGGTTGTAGGAGGGAACCGCCCCGGCACTTCTCTGAGCCGTCCCGGAATGTCAACGCGTCCTGCCAATGTCACTAACAACGGCATGACAGTAAACGGCCACCGAGTGCCGAATACTGCGGTAGGTACAAATGCCGCCGGAAATGCCAACAAGGTACAGAGTGGCACCAACAACCATCGTGTAAATGGCACCACCGGCACGTCCAACAAAACCACCACGACCAACAAGACCACAACCACGAAGAAGACGTATAACACCAATACGAATAACCACCGCACAACGACCACCAACCGCAGCTACAACACAGGCCGTTCCACTACGACCAACCGTGGAGGTGGGGGCGGACGTACCACCGGAGGTGGCGGCTCACGTGGCGGCGGAGGTGGCGGAAGGCACCGTTAAGGAGTACCGATCACCATAAATATCCATATTAACGAGCGAACATATGAATAGAAAGTTAATCATAGCGTCGCTATCCATGGCGACAGTTAGCGCGGCATTCGCGCAGAGCGCGATGGATGGTTACAGCATCTCGCAACCGGATCTGAAAGGCACGGCCCGATTCATGTCGATGGCCGGTGCCTTCGGAGCCCTCGGCGGCGACTTGTCGACTTTGTCGCAGAACCCTGCCGGTATCGGTGTCTACCGTAGCGGTGACATAGGGTTCACTCTTAATCTTGACTGTCAGAACTCCGCGGCTACAGCCCAGGGGATGAAATACACTGCTGACCAGACTAAGTTCCTCTTCAACAATATCGGAGCCGTGCTCACCATGCGTCTGCCGAGCGCCACTGTCCCTAACCTGAATTTCGGTTTCACCTACAACAAGGCGGTATCTTTCAACCGTCAGTACGGGGGTGGGGTGCCGAGGCTTTCAAACTCATTGAGCAACTACATAGCGGGTGTGAGCAACAGCAACGAACTCACCGAGAATGATGTGGCTACAACCGATACGTATGATCCGTATAATCCGAATGACGGAGGGTATCCCTCACCCTGGATCTCTGTGTTAGGTTATGACAGCTTCCTTACCAATCCTTCCGGTTCCGGGTCTGACACACGTTGGTATGGCCAGTGGGATAACAGAACCTCAGGCACCGGTGCCTTCGGCATAGAGGAGCGTGGCTCCGTGGATGAGTATAACATAGCCCTTGGCGGAAATATCGCCAATGTGGTGTACTGGGGTATGAACTTCGATATCATCAACCTCAACTATACTGTCGGCAGCCTCTGGGGTGAGACTCTTGAGAATGCTGTGGTGCCTGACCGGAATAATTCAATGGTGTATGGCACATCAAACTTTGACCTCGGCAACTACTACAATGTAAACGGGTCAGGATTCAACTATCAGTTAGGTGTAATAGTAAAGCCTATTCAGGAACTTCGTCTCGGATTGGCGTTCCACACTCCGACATGGTATAATCTCACACAGTCATATTACGGCTATGTCAACTATGATTACAGCACCGGTGTGAGCGGTACGGCTGAGACCAACAATGGCCGTTACGGCTATAATGACATGTGTTTCCGCACACCGATGAAGCTTATAGCCAGTGTGGCAGGTGTGATAGGGAGCAAGTTCATCCTGTCGTTCGATTATGAGTGGACACCCTACAACAAGATGAAATTCTCCGAGCCCGGAAGTTACGGAATTGGTAATAACTGGGATTACGGTTACGACTATGACGACTGGTGGGACTATCCCTATTGGGCACCCGCCAAACAGGGTCAAGGCCCGAAGGCGAAGGCTGCCTCAGCCAAATCGGTATTCTCAGATGCGTATGCTGATACCAACTACGACATCAATACCTATTATCAGGCTACCAATACTTTCCGCTTAGGTGCGGAGTACAGGATAACCCCGCAGTTGAGTGTGAGAGCCGGCTATAGCTATACCAGCTCACCTGTGAAGCAGAGTGTACGTGATGACAAAGAGATTATCTACACCTCCGGCACAATGCCCAATTATACGTTTGACAATCACACCAGCTACGTGACTTGCGGTATCGGCTACCGGTATAAGAAGTTTTATGTAGATATGGCCTACGTTTACAAGAACACCAGCGCCACTTATCATGCGTATACTCCCGACCCCAATCCTGATATCAATCAGTACATACCCTCTCCGCAGTCGTCGTTATCACTCTCCAACAATCAGATTTATCTGACGGCTGGATTCAGATTCTAAGCATACTCACTTCTCTATGGTACACCCCGGCAGCATGATTATTCTGCCGGGGTGTTTTTTATGAGACAATATCAGGATTTGTCACGTTCCTGAGGCGGGTGGCCTGAAGGAGGAGAGGGGTATTGCCGAGACGGGTGCCATATATAAAGCTGTCGGCACCCTCCTTTACACCGAGCTTCTTCCGCAGGCCCTCCGCGGGAAGTGGATAATTTCTTGAAACCACATTGAAACGTTCTCCCTTCAACGCTTTGCGCATCTTCGCATCAATCTCACCGTCAAGACGCAGTATGCGGCCGGGGAAATCGTGATGAAGCTCGCGCGATACATACAGATGTGACGACGGACCCAACTTACGCAAATCGGGATAAGCCGAAGCCAATGCACTCCAGGGAGCCAGTTTCATGACAGAGGCATTCGGTTCATATAGATATGAGCCGGGCACGATATCGGCGTGTAAAGCGTAACGTATCTCAGTTCTTGAATCAGCAGGATTCGGGGTGGCGGAGAAGGAGGAGATCAGTTCCCCCTCGTTAGAGAGGTCGACAGCCCACATCTCTATCCCCTCACCCTCATCTGAAGAGAGGGGTGCCGCAGCTACTATAAGCATCTCCTTGCATTCACCGTTCACGCTCACGGCATAAATGCGTCGGATACAGGAGATATCCTTTAGTGTCTGAGATATGTCGAGCAGAGGCGAGGCCTTGATGATGAGAGTGGAACAGTGACTAAACAATTCAGTGTGAAGTCTGATTATATCAGGTTGGCAATCATGAAAATTGTAGACCCTGGAATTGAATTCACCTCTGCGTGCAGGGTCAATGAAGATATAATCATATTTCTTTGAGTTATCCCCGATATTTTTCGATGCCTCCTCCCCTCCGAGCACACCAATGACAGAATCCCCGTTGACCACATCAATATTAACGAATCCGAGTTCATGGCAATTGTGGGTGAGGCAAGCTGCCTTTAACGGATCAAGTTCAAAGGCGGTCACCGAGGCGGCGTTTGCCGCCATAGCCATGACATCGATTCCCAATCCCGCCGTCATATCAGCGATGCGGCTACCCGGCGAGATAAGAGAGGCATGAAAAGAGGCCACACTCTCATGCGAAGACTGCTCAGCCGCTACCACCGAGGGGAAGAGAACCCTTTGCGAAGAATTGAAACGGCGCAATTTCTTGGCAGTCTTGCGACGGCATTCAATCTGCGTTATGGCCAGGTCAACGTCAAAATCAGCCGGCTTGCCATGATACTTCAGACGCAATTCAGCAGTATTCTCCGCTTCATGGCTGGCGATGAAGCGGAAAAAAGAGTCAGGAAAAGAGAGAGTATTCACTTGAGATGAGAGAGGGGAGGTGGTATTATTCATTATTGTATACTCGTAAACACAGTCAGATTTTTGGCAAAATTAATAATCTTTGCAACAGTATCAAAATAAATAAACGCATAGGGCGTAATGTAAATAGGAAAACAATCCTCAGTGCAGGAGTGTTAAGGAAATAAAAAATAACAACAACCGAATATGCTAAACTTTGCGGCAATCGACTTTGAGACAGCCAACGGCAATCCCTGCAGTGTATGCAGCGTAGGGATTGTGGTGGTGAGAGATGGGAAGATAACAGAGAAATTCTATAAACTTATACATCCTGTGCCTAATTATTATAGTCCGGGGAATGTGAGTGTGCATGGTCTGACGAAGGCCGATACAGATGACGCCGACACATTTCCGGAGGTATGGGCCGAGGCGGAACAGCTCATAGAGGGTCTGCCCCTTGTGGCTCACTTCAGCCGGTTTGACGAGGGCTGCCTAAAGGCAGCATTCAGGAGATTCGAGATGCCCTATCCCGATTATAAGTTTTACTGCACCTGCACAGCCTCCCGCAAGGTCTTCGGCAGGAGTCTGCCCAATCACAAACTTCCGACAGTAGCCAAGCAATGCGGATATGACCTGGAGCATCATCATCATGCGCTTGCCGATGCTGAAGCCGCGGCAGCGATAGCTCTCAAAATACTTTGACACACCCGCTATCAGTTCTAAAACACCGTTATTTTGGTTTTTTCTCCTTTTAGTGATAAATGGAGAAAAATAATTTTTGTAATTTTGTGCCAAAATCCATTGAAATGAGAATTTCCTTAAGATATATATTGTTTTTAATCATAACCATCATATCATTCTTTCCCACGGCGCAGGCCGGAGAGAATAGCCTGAAGCCCTTTACAGTGGTGGTGGATCCGGGCCATGGAGGGAAGGATATAGGCGCCACCGACAACGGAGCTAAAGAGAAAGATATCAACCTTGGCGTAGCTCTCGAACTTGAGAAGCTGATAAAGAAGAAATTAAAAGAGGCCAAAGTTGTTATGACGCGTGATAACGACACCTACCTCACACTTCAGGAACGTGCCGATGTGGCCAATAAAGCCAAGGGTGACCTGTTTATCTCCATACACACCAATTCTGTCGACAAGAGCAACAAGAACCGGAAGACGGTTTCGGGTGCCTCAGTCTACGCATTGGGTCTGCACAAGGATGAGAATAACATGAAGGTGGCGCGTAGAGAGAACTCGGTAATAGAGCTTGAGCAGAACTTCGAGCAGAAATACAGCGGCTTTGACCCCTCACGCGACGAGTCATACATAATATTCGAGATGGCTCAGAAGAAGAATCTCAGCAAGAGCATAAAATTTGCCGAGCTTGCGCAGAAAGAGCTTGTAAAGTCAGGCAGGGTGAACCGTGGAGTGCATCAGGCCGGCTTCTGGGTGCTCTGGGCCACATCGATGCCTGCGGTGCTGATAGAGCTTGACTTCATCTGCAATCCCAAGCATGCCGCCTATCTGAATTCAGAGAAAGGGCATAAGGAACTTGCCGAGGCAATTTTCAATGCCGTGGAGACTTATTATGAAGATTGGGAGCGTATGCGCAAAGGGGCACATGAAGCCGTGGCGAAAGTGGTTGCATCAAGCAAAAAGTCGACTGAGAAGATGGAGCAGGGTCCGGCCACGAAAGATGACGGCAAGAGAAAGACAGCCACTAAGCGTCGTCGCAGGTCGGAGTCAGCGCGCAATCAGTCGGCCTCGCGCGATGTGGAGACAGATGCCATACCCCTCCACACTTCAACCGAAAGGATGGGGCGCGTAGTAGAGGAGGAGACTATAACCCTGAGCGACCTCATATCAGACACTCCACAGCTTGATGAGAAAGCTAAAAAGAAAGCACTCAAAGAGCAGGCCAAGCGAGAGAAGAAGGAGCGCGAGCGACTTGAGAAGGAACGCAAGGCAAAAGAGAAGGCTGAAAAGCGTAAAAGCAAAGCTTCGCACAACGCAAAGGTGTCGAAATTTGTTACAGTATATAAGATTCAGATTCTGGCATCGGCCGACTTGTTGAAACAGAATAACCCACGTTTCTGCGGACTCGCGCCGATCACCACCTATAAGGAGAACAATCTCTATAAATACTATTATGGAGAGAGCCAGGATAAGAGGGAGATAGAGGAGATGCTGAAGGATGTGAAGAAAAAGATTCCCGATGCCTTCATTGTCTCCAGCATGAAGAGTGAAAATAAAAAATGATTCCAACTATGAAAAAATTGTTTAACAAAGAATTTATCATCGGTATTTGCGTCATTCTCGCAATAGGCATACTCTTTTTCGGGATTGACTATCTCAAAGGGATTAACCTGTTTCGTCCGGCCAACTACTACGTGGCCAATTATGAGAATGTAGCGGGTCTTGAGATTTCGGCTCCTGTCAACATCGACGGATTCAAGGTGGGCCAGGTGAGGGAGATTAATTTCAATTACGCCAAACCCGGTAAGATTGAGGTGATTTTCGCTCTTAACAAGAATCTCCGTCTTCCGGCCGACTCAAAGGCAGTCATAGCGAGCACACTTCTCAGCGGTGCCTATGTCGACATCAAGCTTGGGAAGAGCCAGCAGATGATTGAGGTGGGTGGAGAGGTTGCCACGGGCACCACACCTGATATGATGAGCAGTCTTTCCGACAATCTTCTCCCCTCGGTGCAGAGCATCCTTCCTAAGGTCGACAGCCTCATGCAGAATCTGAACACATTGGTATCCGACCCCGCTTTGCTTAATTCGTTGAAGAACGTTGAGAGCATCACTGCCAATATCAATACAGCCTCAAGCAGTCTCAACACAGTCATGGGTAAGCAGGTGCCCACTCTTGTGAATGATGCCTCGAGCGCGGTGAAGCACATAGATGCGATCACCAAAGATCTTGGAGCCCTGAGCAACCAGCTTTCGCAGCTTCCTCTTGCATCAACAATGGAGAATGTCAACGATATCACCGCCAATCTCACGAAGTTCTCGGAGCAGCTTAACGATAAGAAATCGACGTTGGGCATGATGATGAACGACCCCGAGCTCTATAACCGTATAAATAAGGTGACAGCAGATGTAGACTCACTGATACTCGACATACAGAAGAATCCGAAACGCTACATCAGTATAAAGCTTCTTTAAACTTCAGTAGATATAACCTACAGACGGCTCCCGGCATCGGGGCCGTTTTTTTATAATGGGAGTGGGAAGGGGGATAAAAACAGCCTGAAAATATTCGGTTGTAAGTTAGGTTATTAAGGAAAATCGAAAAAAGCAATAGCATTTTCAGTTTTTTTATTACTTTTTTTTCTGTTATTTTGCATTCGATTTTGCGAAATAAGAATATGGAAGATCACCTAAAAATAAAATGGGCCAAGTGCCTTGAGATAATCCGCGACATTATCGGGGAAGAGAGAACACGTACCTGGTTTTATCCTGTGCGTCCTGTCAGCTTCGTCGATAAGGTCCTCACTCTTGCTGTGCCTTCACAGTTTTACAGGGACAAATTCGAAGAGGAATTTGTAGGCGTGTTGTCCAAGACATTGCTCAGGGTATTCGGTGATATCCAGAGGCTTTGCTATGAGGTTGATGTGATTCAGAATGATTCTGAGTCAACCATGACATTCCGTAGCGTGCCGCAGAGTCAGGCTGTAAAGAGCCGCTATGTACGTTCCATGCAGTCAAATTCACCGCTCGGGTCTATGGACAATGAGAAGACTCCTGATTTTGACCCTCAGCTGAACGAGACACTCACCTTTGAGAATTATATGGTGGGAGAGAGCAACCGCCTCCCCTTCACCATAGCGGAATACATAGCCAACAATCCCGGCAAGAATGACTTCAACCCCTTTTTCCTTTATGGAGAGGTAGGTGTAGGTAAGACGCATCTCATACAGGCCATCGGTATAAGGGTGAAGGAGAGGAATCCTCAGGCCAAAGTGCTCTTCGTGCCTTTGCGCCAGTTCCAGAACCTGATGGCCAGTGCCACCATCCACAAGACCATACCGAGCTTTGTGAACTGGTTCCAGCAGATGGATGTGCTTCTGATTGACGACCTTCAGGAATTGAGCCACAAGGATGGTACGGCCAATGTGCTCTTCCCGATATTCAACCATCTTCACCAGAATGGTAAGACGCTTGTATTCACCTGCGACCGTCCACCGATGGAGCTTGACGGCATACAGGACCGACTTATCGACCGTTTCAAATGGGGTATAACCGAACGTCTTACAAAGCCGGATTTCGCGCTCAAGAAGAAAATCCTTCAGTTCAAGGCATCGCGCAACGGGCTCTATCTCCCTGAGGAGGTGATTGAACTGATAGCGGAACAATCAACCGGATCAGTGCGTGAGCTCGAGGGGATTGTGATGGGCATACTCACACGTTCCATCACCCTGAACCAGCCGATCACACTTGAGCTTGCACAGGCAGTGATGCAGCACTCGATAAAGAAGATAGAGCAGAAGACAATCAACTTCGAGATGATTGTGGAAGCTACTGCAGAATTCTACAAGTTGAATCCGGATGTGATTTTCTCAAAGAGCAGAGTGCGCGACATAGCTGATGCGCGTCAGGTGATAATGTACCTGAGCCATAAGCTCACATCACTCTCATCATCCGCAATAGGGCATAAGTTGAACCGCCGTCACGCCACGGTGCTTCACGGTATCTCAGCAATCGCCGACCGTCTGCCATATGCCAAAGATATATCGGTGGCGGTAGAAAAAATAGAAGAGGAGCTCAGACGCTGAGTCTCCTCTTTTTGTGTTTGTGGGGTAAAACTTACTCTATAAAACTTAATGGCCGGAATGCTTTATGCTGCGTTCCGGCCATTCTGTTATTTTATCGGAGGTCATACTTGACCTTATCAAGCAGAAGCAGGAGCTCATCCACATTTGCCCCGGCTTTCTCGATTATAGGGAGGTCCTCACGCACGGCCTCCTCCATTTTTGCCACACTTGATTCAGGATGGCGGGCACAATTCTTATAGCATTCCACTGCATTCTTGTAATCATGCGACAGGAGGTAGCAGTGTCCGGCATTGAGATGGTCAGATGCTGTCACGTCAGGGTCGAGGAGCAGCTTGGTGTAATACTCAAGGCTCTTGGCGATATTATTGTTCATAAGCTCACCCCAGGCAACCGCCCGCCAGGTTGCCGTGCGGTCGGGGCGTGCGTAATTGGCATGATAATAATGTGCCAGCGCACCGGCGATGTCGCCCGACTCAAGCATGCAGTTACCCGCGCTCATCAGCAGATGATAGTTGTCGGGATCGCTGTCGAGAGCTTTGGTATAATACTCCGCCGCCTCCTTGAAATTATTCTGCAGACGGTTGCAGAGAGCAATCTTCTTGATAAGCCACTTGCTGTCAGGTTGGAAGAGTTCAGCCTTCTTATACCATTTCAGAGCCTCCTGAATATTGCCTAAAGAGTGATAGGCATAGCCTGTTTTCTCAAGCAGAAGCACATCCTCCGGGGCCTCAGCCGACAGCTTGAGAAGCAGAGGGAGAGCCTCGGTATAATATCCACGCTTGAAATAGAACTCACCGATCAGAGATAGAATCTCAGTATTGTCAAGTAATGTGTTGAGGAAAGGCACTGTGCCGAAATCAATAGGGGAGAGGAAGGGGTCGCGGAACTCCTCCTTCTTCCTGAATAACTTGAAGAAGCGGTAAAGGTCGCGGACATACCTTGTGACCTCCATGTCAAATTCAGGCACCGACGACTTCAGTTTGCGGTCGGCCATCGCCTCCTTAAGCTGCGCCATCTGCATCCCCATCTGGTCCATGACGCTTTTACGTTGCGTCTCCGGCATCTTCCCTAATGAAATGACAAAAGAATACTTGTCGGAATCACACATCACACCATCCATGTCGAGGAGTTCGGAGAAGAACTCCTTTGTGCCGGCGGCATCATTTCCAAACTCATGGTGATTAAGGGTGAAAGGGAGGAACCAGTTGGCGACAGAATTAAAGAAAGGGAAGTTCTTGAGGTTAGAGAAAGCGAGCATCATTACGTCGCCCCCCTCGAGCTGCATCTCCGTAAGCTCCTTCAGTTTCTCACCCAAACCATTCTTATTGATAATCTCCTCCCACTCAGGATTAGCCTCAAGCATCTCCATATCGCTTGCCGAAGATATCTTGCCGAGGCGTTTTATTAGTTCCGGTTTTAGTTTCATCAGTTCCGGAATAACCTCATCCTTCATTTTGGAGGAGATGCGCTGAGTGTCGTGGGCACGGATAATGCTCATCACCACCTCACGCAGGCGGGTATATATAATAAGAGAATCCTGCCATAGGGCGAAGCGGGTCTTAAGCCGAGGCTCTATGCTCGCACGCGCCGGATTCAAGGCAATCAGGAGGATAATTGCCACGAGAGCACGCGCAGAAATCCTCGGGTCAGACGTCCCCTCATATATATCCATGAGGCACTCCACCCCCTTGCGGTCGAAATAGTCAAGGTTGCCGAGGAAAAGAGCAGAAATGACCTGGGCGCGGAACTCAAACGGTAGATCCGCATCCTTCATGGCCTCAGTGAGCGTCTGGTAATCCTCGCCCGAAGATCCGAACATAGTCCAGATATATGAGAAAAGAGCCGATAGAGCCTCATCGGCTGCCGTGACAGGCCCCAAGGCTGAATCAGGGTCAGCCTCGATGGCGAGAGCCGCGAGCGAGACTGCCGAACGGTAGTCGGAAAGTCTCGACTGAAGGGAGGCCTTTCTCATACGTTCGAAGCGGAGTGTGGAGGAATATAGATCGGGGCTATCTGTAAGGATAGCATTACGCCTCAGGGAATCATTTATGAAATGGAGGCACGCGACAATCTCAGCCAGCATATTCTGGCGAGACTCATCGGCATACCCCTCGACGAGATAATGAATCATATAGCGATAAGTGTCCTCCTGCTTCTTAAGCAGGTCGGAAAGACGGGGGTCGGTCTGTCGTGAAAGGGCTGCGTTCAGCACCGCGAAAGCCTCATGCATGCTTCTCTTCGCGAGAAGGTCACGGACATTGCGGTGTGAGGCAGAGACATTGTCAGCTGTCATAATCAATTGTTATTAAAACTTTCTCACTTAATAACAACAAATCGCGTGCCGAAAAGTGTGGAATGCCCGAAAATTTTGCTTAAATTTGCAGTTCAAAGTAAAACCGGACTAAAAACAATTAACAACAATGGTAATACAACGTTGGCAATCGCTCCTCCTCCTTGTGGCTGCCGTCATGATGGCGTGTTTCACATTCATGTCGCTGGGCCAGGTACAGACAACTGATTTCAGTTTCAACTTCACGAGTCTCGGCTTCACCTATGAGGGTGAGGCAACCGATGGCGCTCCAAGCGGCACCTTCCTGCACACCTGGTATTTCTTCACACTTTCGCTCTTCACGGCGGTGATTCTGCTCATCGACATCTTTCTTTACGGCAATCTTCCGTTGCAGAAGAGAGTGTGTCTGATAGGAGTGCTCTTCATAATAGCAAGCGCTGCCTGTGGGGGTGTGCTGGGTTATTGCGCGGTTGAAGGTGGCCAGATAGGATGGTCGAGTGTAGCCTTGGCGCCTGTGTTGGCTCTATGTGCCACTCTTCTTGCATATAACAGGATGCAGAGCGACCATAAGAAGCTCAAGGCCGTGGATAGGATACGCTGAAATACGGCAAAAATTCACGATAAAGATTTAAATATGGTGAGGAGACCAATTTTTTTTGGTTTCCTCACCTGTTTTATAAATGATTTTTTGTAATTTTGTAGTTGGTTAAGACCCCAAAGGGTGAAATTAAAAATCATCCGGGTCATTCATATAACGATGATTGAATAATCTGAACCGACCTAATAAAGTCATGGCAAAAGAATTAAAAGATCTCACAAAACGAAGCGAGGATTACTCCAAGTGGTATAACGAACTGGTAGTCAAGGCTGATCTGGCAGAGCAGAGCGCTGTGCGCGGCTGTATGGTAATCAAGCCCTATGGCTATGCCATATGGGAAAAGATGCAGCAGACCCTTGACAGGATGTTCAAGGAGACAGGTGTGCAGAATGCGTATTTCCCACTTCTCATTCCCAAATCATTCCTGTGCCGCGAGGCTGAGCATGTTGAGGGTTTCGCCAAGGAGTGCGCTGTAGTGACTCATTACCGACTCAAGAATGATCCTGACGGGAAGGGTGTGATTGTAGACCCCGCCGCCCGTCTGGAGGAGGAACTTATTGTACGTCCCACCTCAGAGACCATTATCTGGGGCACATACAAGAATTGGATCCACAGCTACCGCGACCTTCCGCTTCTGATCAACCAGTGGGCCAATGTGATGCGCTGGGAGATGCGTACCCGTATGTTCCTCCGTACATCCGAGTTCCTCTGGCAGGAGGGCCATTGCGCTCATGCCACAGCCGAGGAGTCAGAGCGTCGCACCGTGCAGATGATCAATGTCTATGCCGACTTTGCCGAGAAATATATGGCTATGCCCGTGATCAAGGGTGTGAAATCAGAGAATGAACGTTTCGCAGGCGCTGTCAACACCTACACCATCGAGGCTATGATGCAGGATGGAAAGGCGCTCCAGAGCGGCACCTCGCACAACCTTGGCCAGAATTTCGCAAAAGCATTTGATGTGACCTTCATGAACAAGGAGAACAAGCCTGAGTATGTATGGGCAAACTCCTGGGGTGTATCCACCCGTCTTATGGGTGCCCTCATCATGACTCACTCTGATGACAACGGTCTGGTGCTTCCTCCGCATCTCGCTCCTATCCAGGTTGTGATAGTGCCTATATATAAGAATGCCGAGCAGCTTGCCGAGATTTCAAAAGCTGTGGAGCCTATTGTTGAACAGCTCAAGAAGGCCGGCGTAAGCGTGAAGTATGATGATGCCGACAACCGCCGTCCCGGATTCAAGTTTGCCGATTACGAGCTCAAAGGTGTGCCTGTGCGTCTTGCCATCGGTGCCCGCGACCTTGAGAACGGCACTGTCGAGATCATGCGCCGCGACACACTTGAAAAGGAGACCGCTCCGCTTGAGGGTATCGTCGAGAGAATCGTCAACGAACTTGAGGATATCCAGCAGAGCCTTTACAACCGCGCTCTCAAACTGAGAGAGGAGCACACCTACAAGATCGATTCTTATGATGAGTTCAAGGAGCGTATCGAGAAGGGTGGTTTCTTCCTTGCACATTGGGATGGCACAGTTGAGACCGAGGAGAAGATCAAGGAGGATACAAAAGCCACAATCCGTTGCATCCCGCTGGATGGCGAAGAGGAGGAGGGTGTCTGCATGGTGACAGGAAAGCCTTCGAAGCGTCGTGTCATCATAGCCCGCGCTTATTGATCGCGTCCCCTCATACGTATCCGTTCAGTTTACTTTAAATTACACCGTAATGAGCTCAAAAACAATGATATTAGCGACGCTGGCCCTTGCTTCGGCAGGGACCGGCTTCAGCGCGTCTGCGCTTACCGTCGACGATTATTGCGACGTGGTGAAGTCAGCTCCAAAGTCGATTAAGGATATCACCCCTCTTGCTGATGGAGAGACTTACGCCGCAATCAGTGATGACGGCCAGAGCATTGATATCTACAGCTACAAGACCGGGAAGAAGACCGGGGAGCTGTTCAGTATCTCAGGCCAGAAAGGTGACTTGAAAATCTCGGAATTCGAGGGTTTCAGGTTAAGCGCCAACGGGAAGAAGATTCTTCTGTGGAACGAGTCCAAGCAGATTTACCGTTACAGCTTCACGGCGGAATACTACGTGTATGACACGATGCGCTCCACTGTGAAGAGGATAAGTGAGAAGGGTCCGCAGCGTGCGGCCACAATCTCGCATGACGGCCGTTTTGTGGCATATCAGCGCGATAACAATATCTTTATCTCGAGCCTCGATTATGGAACCGACAATCAGATCACTACCGACGGTGAACTGAACAAGGTGATAAACGGCACACCCGACTGGAGCTATGAGGAGGAATTCGACATGCTTAACACAATGTGTTGGAGCGGTGACGACAATATCCTCGCTTTCGTGAGATTTGAGGAGGCTGCCGTTCCCACTTACTCATTTGACGACTACCGTTCATATTGCGACCAGGATCCGTTAGGCGACCCTTATCCTGCGGCCTACCGCTATAAGTATCCACTTGCCGGATATCCTACGTCGATAGTAACGGTAAATGCCTACGACCTTGACAACCGTACCATAAAGAGGGTTGACCTTCCGTTGACCGACAGCGACTACGTTCCTTCGATTGCATTCGGAGGGGCTGACGAGAGCCGACTGATGGTAATGGTGCTCAATCACGACCAGAATTATCTGCGTCTCTTTGATGCCAATCCACGTTCCACCGTGGCCAAGCAGATATATACGGAGAATTCCGATGCATGGCTAAGCCCTACAGCCTACAAGATGGTAGACTATACGGCTGACGGTTTTGTGATAGCGAGCGAGAAGAGCGGTTACCGTCATCTTTACCAGTATGATTACAGCGGTTCGTTGCGTCGCCAGATAACAAAGGGTGACTACAATGTGACTGAATACTACGGTAAGGATGCGGCAGGCAACTACTACTTCCAGAGCACTCAGTTGGGCGCGATCAACCGTAACATCGCCGTATGTGATGCCAAAGGTGTGGTGCGTCTTCTTAATAAGGAGGAGGGTACAGCGTCGGCCAAGTTCAGCGCCACATGTGCCTACTATGTACAGACCTACAGCAGCTCCACACGTGCTCCGGAATACAGGGTGTTCAACTCCAAGGGTGTCAGACTGCATGATATAGAACTCAACGAGGCTTATATGCAGAAGTATGCTTCAGCTCCCAAGATGGAATTCCTCAAGGTGAAGAATGCCGTTGGCGAGGAGATGAACGCTTATATCATCAAGCCCTCTGACTTCGACCCCTCAAAGAAGTATCCCTTGCTGATGTATCAGTATAACGGGCCTGACTCGCAGGAGGTGCGCAACCGCTGGCGAATGGAGGGTCTCAACTATGTGGCGACACAAGGATATGTAGTGGCATGTGTGGATGGCCGAGGAACAGGCAACCGCGACCGCAAATGGTCGACCGCCGTTTACAAGGACCTTGGAAATCTTGAGACAGCCGACCAGTTGGCCGGAGCTGCATATTTCTCCTCACTTCCCTACATTGACAGCGAGCGCACCGCATGTTTCGGTTGGAGCTACGGAGGCTACATGACTCTTATGGAATTGGGCTCGCCCGATTGCAAGTTCAAGGCCGGTATCTCCATGGCGCCTGTAACAGACTGGCGTTTCTACGATGCCATATATACAGAACGCTACATGCTCACACCCGGTCAGAACAAGACCGGCTATGACGCATCGTCGGCGCTTGCACGCACAGGTAATGTCAAGGGCCGCCTGCTGATAATGTCAGGCACAAGCGATGACAACGTTCATTTCTACAATACTCTCAAATACACATCAAAGATGAACTCTGAAGGCACCTTGTTCGACATGATGGCCTATACAGGATTCGAACACAGTCTGAGAATGTGCAACGCGAGAGCGCAACTTTACAGAAAAGTGGTTGATTTCCTCAATACCAATTTGAGATAACCGGCACTGTCTGTCAACAATAGAAAGTAAAATATAATGGAAGATCTCGGAAAAGTAAACAGCATGCAGCTTTACAGGCTGTGGAAGAATCTTACGATAGGGATGATGACCGTCATAGTAATGATGACGTTCTCGAAATTCCTGCCGTATTTTCTGTCGCCTGTCGTGTCATTGATATGCGCTGCGGGACTGTACACTTTCATATACGACAAGCGGGCAAAGAATGACAATTCATGTATGCTCGTGCCGTTTGCCATGTTGTATTCACTCGTTGGATACTCGTTCGTGACAATCATACTCAACGTGCTTTATGCATGGGGCATAAAGGGTCTTCCTCATGAGTTTATTTTCTTCACCAATCCCTTTATCCCCTCACTGATCATGAATCCGGTATGTTTCCTTACATTCCTGGTGATGAAGATGAGAGGGAGCAATCTGCAGGTGTGCGTTTCATGCCGTCTGCACAATGGCAATACTCTTGAGAGGGGGGCTTTAGGCCGTCTTTTCAGCTATGAGACACACCTCCAGCTGAATAACCTCATGGGCCTTTTCGGCATCCTTACAGCTGTGGTATGGGGATATTATCTTGTGTTCTATGTGAATATAAACCTGAATGCCCGCGACTGGTATGTATTTACCTGGGTAACAATCATCTGCTTTGTGCTTGATGAGGTATATTTCATAGCAAGATATTACAATCTCTACCTCGACCTTAAGGAGAATAACGAGATTATCACTCCCGAGGAACTCCGCGACATGACGGCCAAGACTTATCTCCGTTATTACGTGGTGTGTGGCAATAGCATGTATATGGATACTCATGCCATCGATAGGAAGACCCCTTACAAGGAGGTGTATGACACACCCTTCTTCACCAAGCGAACAGTAAACGGTATCACGGTGGATGAAGTGAAGAGGATAATCAAGAAGATGACGGGTGTGGACGGCGAACTGCGTTTCTTCTACGGACGAAAATCGGCCGACCTCACCAACCACAGCATCCTGCGTTACTTCTATTTCCTTGACGGGGAGCCGTCAGATTATCCTGAACTGAACACCGAGGGTGAATGGATAGATTTTGACAAAATCAAGTATCTCTATTCAAACAATCCCGGTAAGCTCGGAGAGATAGCCGTGACCGACACCACGCGTCTTGCCACAATTATTCTGACAGAGAAAACGTTTGACGAGAACGGCTACCGGAAATCGAAAATCAAGTTCTACAATCCCACATTCAATCTTATAGATGTGAGAAAGTCAAACCTTGATTTCCAGGATGACAAGTGGATCAGAATCTCGCTCTTCAACTCAGACACTCCGCTTTACAGTGTCAAGAGGAAATGGCGACAGATTCTCGGACGTTCAAAAAAGACCAATTCATGGGGATGAAACTTTTAACAATAGTCGGCCCTACCGCGTCAGGAAAGACCGGTAGGGCTGTTTCTCTTGCAAAGGAGCTCAACGGAGAGATAATAAGCGGCGATTCACGCCAGGTGTACCGTGGCATGGACTTAGGCACGGGTAAGGATCTTGAGGAGTATGGCGATGTGCCGTATCACCTTATTGATATCTGCGAGGCAGGTGACAAGTATAATCTTCACCGCTATCTCAGTGATTTCAATCATGCCGTGAAAGAGATAGAGTCGAAGGGAAGATTGCCGATATTGTGTGGCGGCAGCGGTATGTATGTCGAGGCTGCCCTGAGCGGAATAGAGCTTCCTGAGGTGCCGGAGAATCCGGAGCTCAGGAGAAAACTCGAGATTCTTACTCTGGAAGAATTGACAGAGATGCTCAAAAAATTCAAGACCCTTCACAACAAGACAGATGTCGACACAGTGAAGAGGGCTGTGAGAGCAATCGAGATCGAGGAGTATTACAGGGCGCATCCGGAAGAGGCTGAAAGGGTAGACCGAAGCAAGTCGAAGCCCCTCGACAGCTTGATAATAGGTGTTGACCTTGACCGGGAGGAACGTCGCCGCAGGATAAGCGAACGTCTTCAGCGTCGACTCGACTGCGGTATGCTCGATGAGATCAGAGCCCTTCTGGCAAAAGGTGTGGCAGCCGACGACCTCATCTACTACGGGCTGGAATATAAGTTCCTCACCCTGCACGTAATCGGGAAGCTCAGTTTCGACGAGATGAAAACCTCACTTGAGATAGCCATACATCAGTTTGCAAAACGGCAGATGACGTGGCTGCGAGGTATGGAACGGCGTGGATTCACGATAAATTGGCTTCGTCACGACCTTCCGGAGGAGGAATTCAATAAAGAGGTAATAAGGTTGATTAATGAGCGATAAGGGCACAAAATTGGCACTAATTTGATGATAATCGTTGAAATTATCAAAAATTTCATTAACTTTGCGTCAATTATTAAATTAATTTATGGCTGAATTATCGCTTAAAGGAATGGGAGTGGCTCTTGTAACTCCCTTTAAACAAGACAAGACTGTTGATTTCGAGGCATTACGCCGTATGGTGGAGTATGTGCTCGAGGGTCAGACAGATTATATTGTTGTGCTTGGCACAACCGGTGAGACTCCCACATTGTTCCCTGAGGAGAAAGCCGAGATACGGAAGACAATAATCGAGACAAACAAAGGGAGAGTGCCTCTTGTATTAGGTGTCGGAGGGAACAACACGCAGGCTATCGTGAATGAACTGCAGACATTGGATCTGTCAGGATTCTCGGCAGTCCTTTCCGTTGTGCCATTCTATAACAAGCCATCCCAGGAGGGTCTTTACCGCCATTACGAGGCAATTTCCGGAGCGTCGCCACTTCCAGTGATACTTTATAATGTGCCCGGACGTACCGGTGTGAATATGACGGCAGCCACAACACTGGCTCTTGCGCGTGATTTCGAAAACATCATCGGTATAAAAGAGGCTTCCGGCAATTTTGCCCAGATAGAGGAGATTATAAAGAACAAGCCCGAACGCTTTGAGGTAATCTCAGGCGACGACAGCATCACTTATCCCCTTATGACCTTAGGTGCCGTGGGAGTTATATCCGTCATCGGCAATGCCTTCCCGATGGAGTTCGGCCGAATGGTGCGTCTCTGTCTCGAAGGGAATTATCAGGAAGCACTTCCCATCCACTGGCGTTTCAACGAGCTTTTCAACCTTCTGTTTGTAGATGGGAATCCTGCCGGTGTGAAATGCACGCTCAATGCCTTGGGCCTGATTGAGAATGAGCTCCGTCTTCCGCTCGTGCCCACAAGGATGAGTACAAATGAGAAGATTCATGCCCTTCTTGAGTCGCTCTATACCCCCTCGGCACATGAGAGGCATTCAGGGCAGACCCGTCTTAGACCGCGCGATTAACCAAAAAGATGATTGACAGGGCTACCGTACAGAGAATAAAAGATACCGCCGATATAGTTGACGTAGTCAGCGATTACGTGCATCTGATCAGACGAGGAGCCAACTATGTCGGTTTATGTCCGTTCCATAACGAGAGGACACCATCATTTTCAGTAAACAAGAGCAGGAATTTCTGTTACTGTTTCTCGTGTCATAAGGGAGGTTCCCCCATCAACTTCATTATGGAGAAGGAGGGAATCTCCTATCATGACGCGCTGCTCCAGCTTGCCAAACGCTACGGCATAAAGGTGGAGGAGAAGGAACTCACCAATGAGGAGCGTGAGGCGCAGAGCCGCAGGGAGGGTATGTTCATAGCCAACGAATGGGCCATGAAATACTTTGAGGAGAATCTTCATGACACACCCGACGGGCGCGATATCGGTCTGCAGTATCTGTATGGGCGTGGAGTCACGGAGGAGGCTGTGCGTCAGTTCCATTTAGGTTACGCCATAGACCGTGGCACCGCTTTCCTCGATGAGGCGAAGAAACATGGTTTCAATATCGACACCCTGAAGGCATTGGGTCTTGTGGGTACGAGTCAGCAAGGTCATGATTACGACCGTTTCCGGGGGCGTGTGATATTCCCCATACAGAATTCATCAGGAAAGGTCATCGCCTTCGGTGGACGCGACCTCAAGGGTGGCCCGGCAAAATATATCAATTCCCCTGAGTCAGACCTTTACAAGAAAAGCAACGAACTGTATGGAATGTACCAGGCCCGTTCTGCCATAGGGCGTGAGGACAGATGCTTTCTCGTAGAGGGATATCTTGACGTGATAGGTATGTGGCAGGCAGGCATGAAGAATGTCGTGGCCTCTTCAGGCACGGCATTGACCGATGGCCAGATTGCCCTTATCCACAGATTTACAAAAAATGTAACCTTGATATATGACGGCGATGCCGCAGGTATCAAGGCTTCTCTGCGTGGCATAGACATGCTCCTGTCGCATCAGCTTGATGTGAAGGTGCTTCTGCTCCCTGACGGCGATGACCCCGATTCTTTTGCACGTAAGCATACTCCGGAGGAGTTCCGCGAATACGTCAAGACTCATGAGACCGATATCATCCGCTTCAAGACCAAAGTCCTGATGGATGAGGTGAACGATGACCCGCAGCGGAGGGTAGAGGCTATCCGGAGTGTCGTGACGTCATTGGCTGCAATCCCTGACAAGGTGAAGCGCGATGTCTACATTCAGGAATGCAGCCGTATTTTAGGTGTAAGCGAGGAATCGGTGGGGCAGGCCACGGCGCGGGCCAGGGCAGGAATAGTGGAGCAGCTCACGAAGCAGCGCCGCATGAAGGAACTTGACCGGGATCTTGGCGAAGGGGCTTCCGCACCCGCAGCAGAGCCTGCACCCCAATCAGTGACCGGTGAGGTGCCTAAACTCCAGATGCCGCAGAACACCAACAAACTTAAACCTTTGGAATGGAAGGTAATCGAATACTGCATACGTTTCGGTTATCTCGACTTCTGTACGGTTCAGAACAGTGAGGGTGAGGATGTCAAGATGACTGTGGTGGAATTCGTGAAAGATGAGATAGGATTGGATGGTATAGAATTTTCAGAGGCTCCGTTCGCGAGCCTGTTCCAA
>CANPMT010000041.1 GCA_947575235.1 uncultured Porphyromonadaceae bacterium | reverse complement strand
TCCCCGATGAAATCAGGGATTAAACTGCTGCAGCGCGGAGTTTGGGCCGTTTACGAGGACAGGCTTCCAGCCTGTCACAGAAGACGAAGCAAAGAAACCGCGGAGCAAGGAGCACAGGCTCTTAGTCTGTCACAGAAGAAGAAGCAAAGAAACCGCAGAGCAAGGAGCACAGACTCTTAGTCTGTCACAGAAGACAGAGCAAAGAAACCGCAGAGCAAGGAGGACAGGCTCTTAGTCTGTCACAGAAGTAAAAAGAATCAAAGGGTCGGTCAACATCCCGTTGACCGACCCTCTCTAACATTATGACTCACACTATTTTTCAATAAACATCGCCTATGTCAAGTTCAAATGAATTGTCTAATCCTTACATGTCTTTGTCTATTTCTTGCATCTGACGAAGCAGGCATCATTTCCGCTACTAACATTGGTGGCCGAAATCAGATTTACGTCAAATGAAAAATAATTAATGTCCAGTCCATATGCAGTTGTCCAGCTTCCTACGACTGTTCCATCCCATTCTTTACATCCTGACACATTCTGCTTGGCGTAATAAATTGCACCCTGTCTTCGATATATAGATACAAATAGAGGAGCGACATGGGCAAATAACGGTTCTGCAGTACCTCGTGAACATGCGTATCTTAAAATTCCATATCCATCTCTATTCTTATCTCCATCTTTCCCTTCCAAATTATTCTTCCTATGACCATAACCGGACCTGCCTATAGGGAAGAATACATTTTTAGCCTTATATTTATTATCAGGATCTTTCTCATCCCAATAATATGCAAACATTCCTCGCATTCCTCTATGGCTGCTTCCATCTTCATTAGCTGTATGACGACAATACCCATATGCCTCATTATATACACTTTGCGTCTCTGTAGCTCCATCTGCATAAAGCACACCATAACCAAATTGTGTATGGTTATCGTCACTGGTCAGATACATATTCTGAAAATCTGCCATTGTGGCAACGTTTTCTTCAAAAGGATTATTACTTTTGGTAATTTTATCCCACGCTAAACTTGTGGCATCAGTTATAGTACCATTTGAATTAGTAATTATTAAATTACCAGGTTTATACTTAGTTGTATTACTGAAGTCTTCCGGAATATGATAATCCTCTTTCCCATTAACTTTGTATGCGTTGTTTATGGCATCAATTGGTTGATCTGTGTTTCCAAATTTAAACAGAGACCCCTCATCACGTGGATCTTGCGCTTCCAAATTTTTAGCAACTAAGTTAAAACAGCTCCACTCACAACCATCTGCAGATATGGCTTGCGGTTCATATCCCTGTCTTACAAATATAAGATGAGTACAAGTGTAGTTATGATACTTGATTCTAACAACGGCATTTCGGACTGTCTTGTCTTCTTTACTTACATTTGTACGATTGAATCGTATAGTGAAGTCAACCTGGTCATTAGTCGAACCGCTAACTGTCTGCTTACCATCAAGAGTAATAAAGTTCTGATCTCCTATTATTTCAGCTCGCCATGGACCACGTGACACCACGGGCGAAAACATGTTAGCTTCGTCTCCACCAAGCCACATCATAGTAACGTGGAAAGGTTCATTATTACCAGCTCTTCTGTAAACTCCTTTAGGATTTACAACACGACGCACCTGAACCACATTGACATCCTCATCTTTATCCTCTTCTTTCAATGTGGTTTTATTTCTGATTGTTACAATCAACTTCACTCTCGCAATGCGTTGATAACCAACGAATGGATTATTACCTGAATATCCTGTCTGCTTTATCATAGCTTTAGCTCGTGTGAAAAGAGGAATATTAAATGACCAATTGTTCCCATCCTTTTCATATGAAAACGCCTCCTTTTCTTTACTTTCTGGTGTAGAATCATCCTTTTTTTCCCCATTTTCAAGATATACGCGTTTCGAACGGTCTATTGTTGATGTTGATGGTGAAATCCCATAATAGTAGCTATTATTTAAAGTATTAGCATCTTTCTGTAAATAGGTATGTTTAGATTCATCAGTAATACCATACTCCCAGTCTTTCATACCGACATCTGTCGGTGTAATGTTAAGTTTATTTGTGGCTCTTAATGACAAAAAACCATTCCCTTGCTGGCGATTCTCTTCATGGTCATACCCTACTCGGTTATCACCCTCTTCTTCTCCGTCTGGCACTACAGGTGTAGACAAATCAATAGTATTATCCTTCAGCTCGTCCTCTGTGAAGTCGCTGGGATACCAGGGATTATGTGTTATCTCGGCTTTCAGGCCTACGACTTCCCAACCCTCTTCCGCTACATACTTGAACGGAAGCATTGCATCGTGGTTGTAGAGATATGACACATACCAGGGATTAGGCACGTGGAAACCCACTGTCTCATTGTAGTCGATGTGCCAGTCGGCATCGTTGCCATTACCGCGTGGCATCAATGTCAACTTATAGTGGTAGTTACGTTCGGCATGAAAGTCATCGGTGACATTCTTTCCTATCATGAAACGATACTTTATCGGACCGTTGGAGTAGTTGCCATCGGCATTCGAGCGATAGAAACCCTCTACCTCAATGTAGGTGCCATACTTGATACCATCCTTAGCTTTATTGGGATCACCATTTCCGGCAACTCCTCCGTTTACAAGATCTGCAACTGGTGTCTTAATGCTTGGAGGATTACTGGAGTTATCCTGCATATTCTCATAAAAGTAGAGGCCATCAGCTTTTTCAGAGTGATAGTCTATCACATTTGCCTTGTCATATTCCTCAAGTGTGACATTATCCTTGATGACAGGCTGACCCTTTGTAATTGAGGGCCAACCATCTGTAACAGCCGGCTTCTTATCCTCACCCTCTACCGGCTTTGCTTTCAACTCCTCACGGATATAGGTGATTACTTGAGGAGACTCGTGATAAAATCCATCTACCACCGCGCCATCTGCCTTAACCCTATGATTGTAATCTTTCTTATCCTCATCTGTCGAGGAGGGAGCTCCGAAACCAAGTGTGCAGTCATAGGCCACATCATAGATGCGGGCCTCTTTGATATACACAGTGACATTCTCACGCAAGTTGCTGCCATCAAAGTCAATGGTTATTTTTGAGGCCGGACGACGGAGCCACGCATGTATCTTCATGCCGGGACGGTTTACCGCCACAGTTTTGAAAACACGGTCATACGCAGGCACATCATCTATCTCTGTGTCTGTAAAATAACCTAACAACTCACCGTTGTTTATGATATTCTCATTATCCCATTTAACCTTCATTCTGCGGAGGCCGTCAAGAGTAAGATATTCCTTCGTGCTTTTCAACGTTTCAAGTGTGCCACCTTTGAGATTGGCCACACCGATTATATAGTATCTTCCGAACGGAAGTCTCAATTGTTTGAAATCCTTCAGAGATTTGGTCGTGGATTCAGCTGTTTTTCCATTGCTGGCATCTGCATCCGTGCGAGGATCATCCTTCACATCACTCTCATTCACCGCAATCTCCATCGGCATCTTATACTTATCTGTCTCATAAAGATTACCATTCTCATCATAGATAAGGATACATAAATCCTGAAGTCTGTCCAGAATCTTGCCGTTGGGATTATCTGTACGCGTTAGAGTTGAGTTTGAAAATGGCGAGAACGTAACGTCAAGCGACACAGTAGTGACACCATCGCGGAAATCCTCATCCGAAAAAAGTCTGTCATCCCTGCATGAGGGAACAAACAGCAGTACCATCAACAGCTGCAACAGATATATATTCTTATATCGGCTCATATTATTTTTCATTACTCTTCAACCTCTCTTTTCTCAGTCTCAGGTGCTACAATATAATTCTCCTTCTCCTCACCTGTGGTGAAGGTTCCATCCTTGTTTATCCTGCGAAGATAGTATGTACAATTGTAGTATGCATACTTCTTCTTTTCTCCTGATACTATATCAACTTCCTCTTTGGTTTCTACAAATTGCTCCTCTTGTCGCTCGATAATCCAGCAGACTTCATTATCTTTCTCATCTACCCATGACTCAACAAGATAACGCTTCTGATTAGCGAAGTCATTGTTATTCTCTTTGAATACCAATCGACCCTGTGAATCACGTACAATCGCCCAATGGTTGGGATAATGGAAAACCCTCTCCTCTCCCTGCTTATCCTTTGTCAATTCTCGTCCGGTGGCATCAATACGACTGCTGTATTCTATCAAATTCCTTTCAAAACAGTTATACGAATCAGAGCCTTCGCATCCTGCTATTTTGACGAAATTTGTCTTGACTTGGCATCCTGTACGGTCTTTAAGCCAAACTGTAGCATTGGCCATCAAACCGTCTGTACCCATTATAATGGCGTAGTAATCCTGATTCACAATCATCTCCGCATCCCCATTCTTATAGGTATCATATTGTGGAAGTAACTTATTACCATTATCATCAACCGGATAAGGATGAGTCTTCATAAAGGCTTCGAAGTACTCAGGGAGTTTACCCTCAGCGTCCGGCACAATCATAAGGTCGCCACGTTCGTCTCTCATCAAACCAAGGTCATAACTGAGCTTCAGTTCCGCGAAGGGCTGTATATCGACATCACAGGTAAAATCCGCACTCATGTCGATTATGGTGAAACGGTAGACGTTGTTGCGTTCTATGTTGAAGCGGCCCGGTTCATCCTTTTTTGCCTGACCGTCATAAGCATTATTCTTCTCGCTTCCATCAGTGGAAAAATAAATCTCCTTATAAGGGTCAGTCCAGGCAGGTCTATCCTTTTTATATTCATCATCTGTTCGGGGATCCGCCAAGGTAACCTTGATTTTGGTGAAGTCGTTGGTGCCGATGTTCCGGTATTCTGGCATGTAGGCCACCCACTTCTCGGGTGTTACGGTGCCGTCGGCGTTCTCGGTGCGCGATGCTACTTTCTTGAATTGCAACCCTGTCTTAGCCGCACCTTCCACCAAGTGAAGGTCGCGCATGAAGTCATTGTCCCAGTCGTAGTAGTAGCCACCCTCCTTGCTACCGTGGTAGTAGTCGGTATGTTCATTTGCCTCCGGCGCACAGTAACCCTGCGCGTTGATTTTAGTCATCTCTACTGCTGAGAAGGAGGCGTAAGGATTGTCGAGAATCACCTCTACCCTCGCCATGGCACGAAGAAGCGGCAACGCCTGCTCGTTGTTGCGGAGGTCAATCAGTACGTCACCCTTTATCTTACCATCCTCAATATACTCAGGGGCAATCGTGTTAAGATTATACTCCCTCACTCCGTAGAAGGGTATAAGACGGTTGATGGTCAGCCACTCACCCTCACCGGGAGATTCCAAAGCGTCATATATCGACTCCTGACACTCGCAGAGCTCACTTATCGTGGTGTTACCCTCCATCAAATCCTCATCCGTAGGGTAATTTCCCCAGTTGGCTACCACAACCAACTTGAACTGTGTCGGAAGGTCGCGGGGCACATCTCCCATGAAAGTATAATAGTAGGTCGGTACCAGAGCCGACTGATCCTTCTCCGGAAGACCCTCCTCCGACATCACAGGTTTTGAGAAAGGCTCGAAAGTACCAATATATTTATCGTCAGAGCTAAAGAAATAGATGCGGTAATCCCCCCGGGGTATGTCGAGGTAATTCTCATAGCCGGAACCGGGTTCGTAGCCGCCATATGCCGGATCGGTCGATACGGCACGTGTCGAGCCCTCCACGCCGATGGTTATCCCCAGCGTGGCACGCTCCGTTGGCTCGGGTGTGACGGCGATGGGCGCATCCTCGTGCGAGCATGCACCGGCCACACAGAGTGTGAGCATCGCCATCATCCGGCTCAATATGTTAGGTATGTTACTCATTTTGATTCGTCTATGTTCATCTTATCCCGGCTTGGATATCTCTGTTCTGTTGCTATCAGCTCTCAAGTTCCGTAGGATTCAGCACCACCATCCAGGATTCAATCTTGATTGTGGTGGAGAGCCAATGATTGTTATCGTCGAGGAAGAAGGTCATGTTATACTCATCCTTGCGGTCGAGATACTCCTGGTCGCTCATCGAGCTGTTGTATTTACCCTTCACAAGGAGGGCATAGTCGATTACGGGGATACGCGCCACGAGCTCCTCATTCTCGGCCTGACGTATCACGAGCATCGGCTTCGACACCTGGCTCCAGTCGCGCATCACCAGACGGCTTGTGGTAAGCTCCGCCACAGCCACCTTCACATCGGTTATGGCGCGTGTGCCGTCGTAACCGAGCAGCGAGCGGGTCTCCTCGTCGATATCCACGCCGGCCGAGCCGGAGTACTTCCCCCACGCATGATACGTGAGAGCCTCGTCATCGCGAAGCGAGTTGTCGTGATGCAGCCAGCCGTTGTTATCCTCAATCTTGAAAGTGAAGTCATCGGCATCAATATCCTTACCCGAGAGGTGCTGGAGCACGATACGGAACACGTTGGTATCCTTTATGAGGGGCATGGTGTAATAATACTCCGCGCCATCCTCCGTATCGGGTAGCTGCACATCGATAGTGCCATGGAAGAGCGGGTGAAGGTCGTCGGTTGAGAGAGCCTGTCCCGCCTCGTCATACGTACGGTTAAGTTTGCAATGAAGGTCGGTATGGGCACCACCCTCCTCGATTTCCTGCACGGTAAACGACTCGCCGTTATCCAGACCGCACCAAGCCATCAGCTTGTAATCGCCCGGGTCGAGAGGGAGAAGAATGTCATACCCTTCCTCAGCGAGGCGGTCGCCGCTCTCGACAGTCTGCCACACCAATTTACCCTCCGGGGTAAACGCATATAGATGCACCGACTTCACCTCATGAGCGAAAGCGTCGGCAAACTTGAGGTTCATGTCATATCTGAAACGGAGGCGATAAGTCACGTCGCAGTCCCCCTCCTCGTCATAGATCGCGCTGTCGCACGAAGCCAAAGAGAGAGCGGCCACGAGGCCAGCCAATATTTTGTTAAGAATCTTCATTGTCAAAGATAGTCTTAAAGTTATCAATCGGAGATAAAGTTATCAGTCAGAGATAAAGTTATCAGTTAGAATATATGTTGAGTGACCTGGGGTCACGAATAGCATTCAAGATAAAAGAGGGAGAGAGACATCACAAGGAAAGAGAGCCACCGCAAAAGCAAAGCAAAAGTATTCCAAGAGCAAAGCAAGAGCGGAGCAAGGAGGACAGGCTTCCAGCCTGTCAACAGAGTCAAAGCAAATAAACTTGCAATTAACCCGTCAAAAAACCGCGTAACGCGTACCGCCTACGCAAGAAAGGAAAATCCGGCGGGACAGCGGGACCATCCCGCCGGACTCATTATATAAAGTTGATTCGCAATTCAATCTCAAAGGAGATTACCAGTTAAGATCAGTCTTGTTAGAGACAACTCGCCAAGAAAGGATATTCATGCGTGCTCCCAAGAAGAAAGCATCGGGAGTCGGCTTCTGAGGAATAATTACCTTCTCGCTATCTGAACCCATATTAGGATCCATAACAGGTGTTCCCAAACCAAAGATCTTATTGAGCTCAACCTCATAGATATGGTTACGTACTACACCATAAGCACCTTTAGTAAGGTAAGGCTGCTCTTGCTTGGTTGCATCATACATGAGATGAGCCAAATCTGTGTAGTAGTAAGTCTCACCACTCTCCCATACCTTTGCACCAGGCATATCTGAAAGAATCTGATTCACCTCTGCTACTGACAACTCAGTTTTATTGTCGGCTTTGTAGAACTTGTGTTCATCATCACCCTCTATGAAGTAATCTTTGTAATTTTTACCAAGCTGAATGTAGCTAAGATAACGTTTGCTATTTTCAGAATTACTATCAGCTTTACCAATCTCTTCAGCTTTTGCAAATGCAATCATCTCAAAAGGTATTTCCTGCCATTCTGTAGTAGTGGTTATCTCAGTTTGAGTGCCACCATTCTCAGTATCTTCTACAGTCTCTTTTTTTACAGTTTTGGCAATATGAATACGATCTTTTATGGCATTCCACATCAAGCTCTTGGCACCATCATCAGTATATTTAGAGCCGCCCCATTCAACGAGATGAATAGCTTTGCCTGTTGCATCAACAAGATTAGCTCTGATATATGCCTGAGTACGTGCTGAAATTGCGTTATCGGGATCGTAATCATCTTTCGTTTTCAAGCCATTATTATTGTCTCCCGCATTCTCCTGAACATAGAAGAAATCACCGTCATACTCCTTGGTGGTAGTAACATTACCTTCGGTTGTTGTAAGTTTTGTTGCTATTCTACCTTTAGCGTCAGTATGTTTAGCATGTTTGTATTCAACGTTATCCGGGTTAACAGCCCAATATGAGCGATAATTAGCCGGATCGTTCCACCAGTTTCCAAGGTTGGAATCCCATGCTGTCATATTATTCCATGTAGGAGCAGTGTAATCGCCACCGATATGCTTGAAGAGATATGACTTGTCAGTGTATGTCTGAATTCCCCAACCGATGAACTTAGCATAGATTTTTGAGCCATCTGCCAATGTTATGGGGTTATTTGTTTTCTGATCATTAAGCTGAACAAGAACTGAGCCGTCAACCTCTTGTGTCGTAACTGAAGAATCCCATTTTGCAGTCATTCTTACTTTCGCTACAACACGCTCAACATATACGTCCACAGGATCAGCCTCTGCATCTGCTCTTTCAGTTTTCAGTTTTGTAGGATTAATGTATACCTCACAACCCTCATAATTATTTGATGAGCCGAATACAGAGCTTGTCATCAACATCTTCGGGATATCAGTTGATTTGTTGTTGAACATACCGGCGACGCTGTAGTCGCCAACGATTTGTCTCAGTGAAGCCAATGTTTTAGATCCGCTACCAAGTGCGTCATTGTCGCAATTGACAACGGCTACCATTGATTTGAGATTGGCGAAATCTGCCTCCTGTTTATTGAAGACAATGATTGCCTTGAATGTCTGCTCAACATTGGGCATATCAATGCCATCCTCTTCGATGCCTTCTGTAATATCAACGTAGTTTCCGTTCTCATTCACACCGAAGGGAACTCCATTATCTCCGAAGAAATAGAAACGAATATTCTTCACATCATTCTCGAGATCAAGACCCTCTTCGTAAGTATTGCCAGCCTGATCACCAGGGCCACGAGTGCCCATTTCCGTATTACGGATTGTTATTGACATGAACCTTGAATCATCTGAATTCGGTCCATTGCCAGAGCCGTTGTTTGGGGTGACAACATCTTCCGAGGAGCAGGCGGTCAGCGCCAACGCTCCCAGGAAACCCATGAACAATTTGTTTAATTTCATGTGCTTAGTTGTTTATTGGTTTGTATTTATGTTTGTTTTTCGGTTTGATTTCGCAAATAGATATGTTACCGTTTGTCGCGCGTTTGTCGCGGTGGACGCGCCGCGGCGCGTCCCTACATGGGATTGGTCGCCCTTATCACGCCGCGTTTGTCGCGGTGGACGCGCCACGGCGCGTCCGTACATGCCGCGCGTCCGTACATGCCGCGCGTTCGTACGTGGGGCGCGTTTGTACTTGCGGCGCGTTATAGCAGCAAGGTCGGGGCGGTGGTTGCCTCTTTGGCGGCGCGGATCTTGGCTATCTCCTCGAGCGTGGAGCGCGACGCGGGTATCATCGGAACCTCTTTCATCAGCGCCTCGGCCTCGTCATACCGGCCTAAGAGGAAGGCCAACGAACCTCGTGCGTAGATGGCCTCGGGGGAGTCGCCCGCCTTCGCCAGATAATTCTGCGCCGTGGTGTAGTCCTTGCGCTGCAACGCGGCGTTGGCGGCGTTGATGTTGGCTACGGGGTCGTTGGGATACATGCGGACTGCCGTCTCATACACCTCGTTAAACTCTTCGCTGCCGGGCTTGCAGGCATTTCCCAAGAGGAAGAACTCGCGGAGGGTCAGTCGGTTCGGCTTGGTGCGCATCACCTCGCGTATCTTGTCGAGGTCGTCGAAGCGTTTCACCTCGTAGGTGATTCGGTATTCGGTGTGACGCAGCGCAGGGTACCAGGTCTCGAGCATGAACTTATATTCCGCAGGGAATTTCTTCTTCATGTAGGCCTCTTTCGGGTCGGGCGCCATATCTGAATCGATTATCTCCAGAATCTCGGCCTTGTGGTCGATGTTGGAGTTCTCTACGAAGCGGCGAAGCCCCTCCCAGTCCTCCGGCTCGTAGTCGGTCGAGATTATATCATCCTGGAAGTTGTAGAGCTGGTTGATATATCGCTTGATGGCCTCGGTTCGACCGATGGCAAGGTCGGTGTTGTGGGAGTAAGGTGACTCGGGCGATGCGAAACCCTTCAGCCATACACCGGTGATGGTGACATCCTTGTCGTTGAGAACGGTGTCGATCGATGACTGTATCTTGAGCAACTCCTGGGGGTTGCGGCGGTATTCGGGTGCGATGAAGGTCTTGTCTACGATGAAGTCGATGTAGGCGGCTCCCTCGAGACTCTCGATGACGGGGCCGTTATCCTTTGCCTCGAAGTAGACAATCTCGGGGATGAGCGGACTCGGCTCGAAGTGCTTCGTAACAGGGTCGATGCGCTCCTCTATAAGACAGTCGGCACAGCCGTAGAGACGGCGGCGCATGAGGAGCTCGGAGTTGTTCATCCATGCCTCGTATGGCACGTCGGTGTGATAGCTGTAGTCGGCCGGACGTTCGGATGAGCGGAAGAGTTCCTCGCTCCCCCCTGAGAGGGGATGCACGCCGTTGCGCAGATAGTTGATGTAGCGCAGACGGCCATACACACCTACCGAGGGGAGCGCGAGCGTGTCACCCTCTTCCGATACGATGAGCGGAGTGAGGATCTGGGCACGTGTGCTCTGCACGTCGGTGGGCTGCAGGTTGACGTTCATATTGAGCATCATATAGTCGCCCTGACGGTCGAACTGTATGCTGTCGATTCCAACGGGAGTGATACCCTTGGCCGAGACAATCCCGGCTGATGTGGCGGCTATGGCGAGTAGTAATGTTATCTTTTTCATAATGCGTGATACCTTTTAGAAGAGATAAACCAGATTGACCGCCAGTTTTGTGGGTCCGAAATAGTTGTGTGGATGTTTTGTGTCGATTTTCTTGCCGCAGTCGTCGCAACGGAAACGGTCGTAGCGGGTATAGGTCCAGCCTATGCCAATCTCACCCTCGATGTTCCAGTGCTCGTTGACCGCCCAGGCATATCCATATGCTATGCCGGCTCCGCCGAACCATCCCTGATAGCGTGTGTCTTTCAGTTTGCGGAAGTCGGTGCCGAGAAAGGAGAAGGGTATGTCGAGCTTGCCGACGTTGTACTGTCCGCCGAGCAGATGCGCTCCGAAGAAGTGGCCTGAGAAGCGGTCGCACAACCAATACCTCACCTCGGGCTGAGCCACCCAGTGCTTCCACTTGCGGCCATGCGAGAGATCCCAGGTGTTGAACTCCCCCGAAAGCTCTACCGTCCAGCGGGGCGCGATACCTACCTCCACAGCGGCGTTGGGGTTGAGCAACGCGTCGCTGAGGAGGTTGGTCTTTACCGCCCACTTCTGCGCAGTGGCTCCCTGCCATATGAAGAGCGAGAGCAAGGCAATTGTTAAAAATCTGACATTCATATAGATATCAAATCGTTTATATAGGTTTCTGTTTAATGTTAGATAAAGGAATAGCCTACCGGAATCTTTTTAAGATAACAGTATATACAGGTTCGGCCCGCAACTTATGGCTGCGAGCTATTGTGGCATATTACGCCTAACTTGTTAATAAACAATAAGTTAGTCCAAAACGGGGGGGGTATGCGGAAGTGTCCCCCTCTGCTGAGACTGACAGAGGCAGGCGGTGCTGATATTTTGGCTATTCTGTGTCATATCGACGGGTTGGGTTTGTAGGTATCGCTAAAAAGTAGTAAACGAATATGTGTGCTTTTTTTCCTGCTTAGTCTGCAGGTGATTCGGTATCCGGATGTGGCAAGCACCGGATTCATGGTGCAAAGTTAATACTTATTTTTATTCTGAACAAAAATAAACCAAAAATATTACAATATTACAATTTTAACGTTTCCCCATGTAAACCAATATAAAATATGCCCCGGCTTTCAAGAAGCCGGGGCAGTTTGGGGGTAAATCAGCCGAATTTTGAAATCTTGCGGAGCATCGGCTCGTTGAGGATGCGGATGCGGCGTCCGTCGACGAGTATCAGTTTCTCGGTCATGAATGTGGTGAGCGTGCGGATGGCGTTGGAGGTGGTCATGTTGGAAAGGTTGGCCAGGTCCTCGCGGCTCAGGTATATCTTCAATGTGGAATCGTCATCCTCCAGACCGTAATTGTCGGCCAAGAGGAGGAGCGCCTCGGCAAGGCGCCCGCGTATATGCTTCTGCGTGAGATTGACTATCTTGGTGTCGCTGCCGCCAAGATTGCGCGAGAGTTCGTGGATGAAAAACATCGCCAGGTTGTTGTTACCCTTTATCAGCCCCTCGACTATCCGCATGGGGATGCAGCCTAATACCGACGGCTCGAAGGCCGCGCACGACGACACATAATTCTCTTTCGCGAAGTAGGCACGGTAACCGAAATATTGCACGGGGCGGTATAGACGGAGTATCTGTACCCGGTCGCCTATGCCACTCTTGTACATCTTTACCTTACCCTTGAGAAGGCACCAGAGATTCTCGGGCTCCTCCTGTTCGGCATATATGATCTGTCCCTTCTTGTAGTGAAGGATGGTGAAATTATCGGTGACTGTCCTCTTCTCCTCCGGTGACAAAATGTTCCATAGGTCAGACAGATCCTCGCTAATTATGTGCTCAAGCGTGCTCTTCTTTAACATTCCTTTCCGAAAAATGGTTATGATTTGGTTCTGTTCGGGGCGTTATGTCGCTGTTTCGACAGGGGCCTGACGTGTGATTTATGTTTCACAACACAAATTTATAACATTTTTTTGTAACATAAAAAATTAATCCCTATTTTGTGTGTAGAAACCTTAAAATTTGTTTCAATGTCTGATTTTTCCGTTGGGGGTGCGGGGTAACGCCTCCACATGGCGTATCTCTTTGGGCATTTCCCAGCTCCGGAGCAGCTCTCTGAGGCGCGAAAGCAATTTGCCATCGCTATCTTCGCGTTCACCCTCACCTTCCTGACCGGTCTCCCCCTCTATCTCAAGCACAACTCTGCGACCCCATTTCTCGTCGGGCACCGACGTTATGCGGAAGGGTGACTCTATCTCGCGGGCTATCCTCTGCTCCACCTCCAAGGGATTGACTTTCTTCCCCCCTGTCACTATCACATGGTCGGCTCTCCCTGTGACGCGGAACCCTCCCTCGCCGTCGATGACGGCTATGTCGTTGGTGATGACGCGGTGGCCGTCGGCGAAGGTTATCACAAGGCAACCTCGGGCATCCGCCGATACGGATATTCCTGGGAGGGTTACGAACCAGTCGCACCCCTCCTCTATCTTGCGGAGGGCTATGTGTGAGGCGGTCTCGGTCATGCCGTAGGTCTCGTAGGCGTTGAGACCTGAGGCTATGATGCGGTCGCGTAGCCGGAAGTCGATGGCGGATCCTCCTATTATTATATTCTCCAGGTGCGGCATCACCGCAAGGTTGTCGAGGATGTGGAGCATCTGCGAGGGTACGACGGCAAGGAGGTCGATCCTCTCGTCGGGGGTTATCCCTGCGAGGGGACGGTTGGAGGGTGTCTCCCAGGTGAGACGGCACCGGGCCTCTTCGGCGCGTACGGCCATCATCTTCCCCCCGATGAAGTCGGGGGCCACGCATGAGTGCAGACGGCTGTGGCTGTCTATGTGGAAGAAGGAGTTTGTGCGTAGCGCGCTGGCCCGCACAAACTCCTTGTCGAGTTTGATCTGTTTCGGTGTGCCGGTTGATCCGGAGGTTTGCACCATTATATAGGGTGTGGCATCGCGCCACTCTCTGATGAATTCTTCGAATGTCATTACATGTGCCATTTCAGCCCTTCAAACTGGGCATGGTCGAATCTCTCTTTCACATCGTAGCTTAGACGGTCGCCGTGCAGCCTTACGGGGGTGATGAAGTTGTCGGTGAAGACACCCCCGGTGCCGAGCCCCTGCGGACCTTCGGCCCCTATGGCGGCTGTCCATTGCGCTATGGCGTTGAGACCTACGTTCGATTCAAGGGCTGAGGTGACCCACCACCCTATGCCGCGATCCACGGCCATCCTTATCCATTCCTCGGCTCCGGAGAAACCGCCGCAGAGTGCCGGCTTCAGGATGATGTAGGCGGGATGGATGGCATCGAGCACCGCGCTCTTCTCCTCCTCGGTTCCCTTACCGATCAGCTCCTCGTCGAGGGCGATGGGCACGGGTGACTCGCGGCAGAGCGTGGCCATGAGTTCGAACTGACCGGGTTTGACGGGCTGCTCTATGGAGTGTATGCCGAGTTCGCCGAGACGGCGCAGACGGGTCAAGGCGTCTGTGGCGTCGAACCCGCCGTTGGCGTCTACCCTGATCATGAGCTGCTGGGGGGTGTAGCGGCGGCGTATGTAGCTTATCATCTCCACCTCTTTCTCCCAGTCGATGGCTCCGATCTTGAGTTTGATGCAGTGGAATCCGGCACGTATCTTCTCGTCGATGCGCTCTATCATGCGGTCGAAGTCGCCCATCCATACGAGTCCGTTTATCTCGATCTCCCCCTCTCCTGTGGTGAATGAGGAGGGGAAGTAGATGCCGCGGCAACCGTTTGAGTAGTCAAGGAGTGCCTGTTCGAGGCCGAACTGTATGGAGGAGTGGCGGCTGAGGTCGGTCTGTTTACCGATGGCCACGTTGGCGAGCACCTCTGTGAGTTTCCACACATAGTTGCCGTCGGCCTCGGGCGACAGACCGGGGAATACGGCGGCCTCACCTATGCCGTAATGGTCGGGGTCGGCCTCGTCGAATATCTTGACGAGGAAGGTGGGCTTCTCGGTCATCACTCCGCGCGACGTGCCGCCGGGCTCTTTGAAGTGAAGCAGGTAGGGAGCGAATGCAAATCGCATGGCGTAGCGGTGTTTAGGGGAATTTGGGGAATTGGTCGAAGTCGGGGTCTCTCTTCTCGAGGAAGGCGTTCTTACCCTCCTGGGCCTCATCCATGAGGTAGTACATGAGGGTGGCGTCGCCGGCAAACTCCATCAGACCGGCCTGACCGTCGAGCTCGGCGTTGAGTCCGCGTTTGATCATGCGGATGGCTAAGGGGGAGCGTTTCATTATGGTGCGGCACCAGTCCACAACCTCCTCCTCGAGTTTGTCGAAGGGGACAACTTTGTTTACCATACCCATCTCGAGAGCCTCAGCGGCGGTATATTGGCGGCAGAGGAACCAGATCTCGCGGGCTTTCTTCTGCCCTACGCAGCGGGCAAGGTAGGATGAACCGAATCCGGCGTCGAAGCTTCCCACCTTGGGGCCTGTCTGGCCGAAGCGGGCGTTCTCTGACGCTATGGAGAGGTCGCACACCACGTTGAGCACGTTGCCGCCGCCGATGGAGTAGCCGTTTACCATGGCTATCACGGGTTTGGGGATGGAGCGGATGGCGTGGTGAAGGTCGAGCACGTTGAGACGGGGCACACCGTCTGAGTCAACGTAGCCGCCGCGCCCTTTGGCGTGCTGGTCGCCGCCGCTGCAGAATGCCTTGTCGCCGGCTCCGGTGAGCACTATCACGCGGATATCCTCGCGCTCGCGGCAGATGGCCATGGCGTCGAGCATCTCGCGGTTGGTGAGCGGACGGAAGGCGTTGTATACCTCGGGACGGTTGATGGTTATCTTGGCGATACCCTCGAATTGCTCGAAGAGTATGTCGGTGTATTCTTTAATTGGTTTCCAGTCAAACATTTTTATATTCTGTTACGGGATGGTTCCCCACCCCTTGGTTTCTATCTTTATCGGGTTACGGCGCGTGGCCGCGGGTCAGGCTTTCACCTGCATGTATCGCTTGAGCACCTCTGCGCTCTCTACCCCGTCGCACACCACGCGGAGCAGCTTGCGGCGGTCGCCGCCGAAGAAGCGTGGCAACTCCTCGCGCAGGGTCTCGCCGTCGGCCACCTCGGAATATTCCCAGCCGTAACCGTCGGCCAACTGCCGGAGGGGCAACGTAGGGGGTGCGCAGAAGTATCGCTCGCGCTCCTCCAGAGCGGAGGTGGAGGGTATGAAACGGAATATACCCCCTCCGGCGTTATCCATCACTATCACTCTCATGCGGTCGGGGATGTCGGGGAGTCCGAACATGGCTATGTCGTAGGCCATGGAGAGGTCGCCGGTTATGAGAAGTGTGTTACCTTTATACATCTTGGCACCCCCGGCGGCTGTGCTGCCGCTCCCGTCGATTCCTGACACGCCACGGTTGCAGTAGGAGGCGTGCGGGAGGCGGTGGCTCAGGATCTGCGCGTAGCGCACGGAGGTGCCGTTTGAGAGGAAGAGGTTGTAGCCGGTGGGTAGTTGGGCAAGTATATGGCTGAAGGCTTTGAGCTCGCTCCAGGGGGCGTCGGCCACAAACCGCTCTTTTACACCGGCTGCGCGGCGGCGCATATCCTGCCATCTGCGGCTGTAACTCTCCTCCCCTTTCACCCCTTTCATCTCTTTGGCAGCTATGGCGGCCAACTGATGAAGCACCCGCGATGGGGAGGCCTCGATGCGGGCCGTGAGACTCATGAAGCAGTCGGCGGTGGTGTGGCTCCAGCCTAACTGCCAGTGTCGGCAGCGGTGTTTGTTGCGGCGGAGGTATTCCTTGAGCTTGCGCGACACGAGGGAACCCCCTACTGAGATTACCAGGTCGGGAGCCATCCTGTCGAGCTCCTCCTCGCTGAAGGCTGTCAGCACGGAGTCGATCGCGGCGCATTCGGGGGGGAGATGCAGGTTGGAGAGTGTCTCGGTCATGGCCACTACGTTGGGGAGCTTTATGAATTCGTTTACGGCGCGGTTCAGGCGTGAGTCGGGGGGGAGGAATCCGGCCACTAACATCACCCTTGAGGCAGCCACCTCAAGGGCTAATCCGCGGATTATCTCTTTGTTGGCGGGAATGTCGGAGCCTATCATGCTGATTACGCGTGGGTCGGCCATAGGGTGCTGTTGCTTGCGGCTGAGTGGCTCGCCGAGCTGCACGTTGATATGTACAGGACCGCGTCGTCCGGAGGTGGCCTCGATCATGGCGTCGTTTGCTATACGGTTGGCATACCATTGCATCTCGGCGTTCTCGTAACCTGTGGCGGGGAGCTGATAGCTCCGTTTCACGAAGTTGCCTAAGGCTTCGAACTGGCGGAGGGTCTGCGAGTCATCCTGATCGATCCATTGTTCGGGACGGTCGGCCGAGATTACTATGAGTGGCACCGACTGGTAGAAGGCCTCGGCCACGGCGGGGGCGTAATTGAGCAGGGCTGTCCCGGAGGTGCATACCAACGCCACGGGTCTCTGCGACACGGCTGCCATTCCCAAAGCTATGAAGGCGGCGGCGCGTTCATCTGTGGCGACATGCTTGCGCAGGTTGTCGCGGGCCGCGGCGGCTATGAGCAGGGGGGCGTTGCGCGAGCCGGGTGAGCATACCACATCCTCCACCCCTTTGGCTGCCATGACGTCGAAGAGTATTGAGCAGAATATTTTGTCGGTGTCGTTGATATTCATCTTGTCGGTGGTGATTGTGAGGTGTTATCTGAAGTCCTCGGGATGATAGCCGCGCAGGAAGGCGTCGGCATCCATACGTTTCTTTCCGGCGGGCTGGAGGGAGAGTATCTCAAGCAGGCGGTCGCCGGTCTTTACGAAGAGACGGTTCTTTGTGCAGCGTATCCCGCCGGGCTGCAGCGTGTCGTCGGTCTCGTCGGTAAGGGCTGTCTGGAATATCTTGACGTCGGTGGGGGTGTCGGGGGTGCGTGAGTCGGTGAATGTGGCCCAGGCCGCAGGGTATGGCGACAGCCCCCTGACGTGATTGTGTACCGCCTCGGCGGGTTTTCCCCAGTCGATACGGCAGGTATCCTTGAATATCTTGGGAGCGGGGATGAACTCACCCTCGGGCTGGGGACGGGGCTCTACGGTTCCGGCCTCGATGTTGCGCACGGTGTTGGCCACCATGTCGGCGCCGAGGGTCATGAGTTTGTCGTGTACGTCGCCGACGTTGTCGGTGGGGAGTATCTCTATGCGGCGTTGCTCTATGATGTCGCCGGTGTCGATCTCATGTTTGAGGAAGAATGTGGTGACTCCGGTCTCTTTGTCGCCGTTGATCACGGCCCAGTTGATGGGGGCGGCGCCGCGATAGCGGGGAAGCAGCGAGGCATGGAGGTTGAATGTGCCGCAGGGGGGCATTGACCATACCACCTCGGGGAGCATCCTGAAGGCTATCACGATGAACAGGTCGGCGTTGATCTCGCGCAGGGCATCTACAAATTCGGGTGCCTTGAGCTTCTCGGGCTGGAGCACGCGCAACCCTTTCCCCACGGAATATCTCTTGACATCGCTCTCTATCACCTTGTGGCCGCGTCCGGCTATCTTGTCGGGCATGGTCACGACGGCCGCCACATCGCAGCCATCCTGGAGCAGACGGTCAAGACTCGCCACTGCAAATTCGGGAGTACCGAAAAATACTATCTTCAATTTCTTCACTTTCAAACTCTTTACGGGGGGATATAAAAAATTGTTTGTGGACTGCCACACGGAAAGTGGCCAATCCACAAACAAAATTACAAAATCCTTAAGAAACCTGCAAATCTCGCGCCCGGGTTATTTGCGGGTCGGTGTCAGGGCGGGTTATCTCACTGATATCTTGCGGGTCAGTTTCCCTTCGGGATGGTTGGCTGTCACCACGTATACCCCTGCGGGGAGCCCGGCCACTGATATGCTGCCACCGTCAGCACGCCTTACGGTGCGTCCGTCGGCTGCCACTACCTGCAGCATTACCTTGGCTGCGTCATCCACGCCGTCGATGCTGATCACACCTGCGGCGAAGTCGTAGCTGAAGCGGAGTGCACTGTCGGTTATCTCGTTGACCGACGTTGAGATGAGTGTGAAGAGGTTGGAGAATCCTGACGCGCTGCCGTCGATGCTGTAGGCTTTTACGGTGTAGGTGTTACCCTCGGCTGCCTCGCGGTCGGAGAAGTGGGTTGAGTTGCCGTCGATGGCCACTGTGTTGGCCACCTCTCCATTGCGGAATATGTTGTAGAACAGGGGGAGTGAGCTGAACTCTACCTCCACAGCCTCGGGCGAGTCGGTGACGTGTGCCGTGATGTCCCATAGGCAGTGACCCATTATATCCTCGGGATCGTAGTTGTCGGATACGCGTTTCCAGGTCTTGCCGTTATCCTCTGAGTAGATATCGGTCTTTCCGGGCACGTAGTCGTCGCCAACACCGCATACGAGTGGCCACTGGTCGGCATCGTAATCGTGTATGCGCACACCTACCTTTATCTCTTTGGTGCCGTCGATAAGGAGGGGCTCGTCGAGGTCAACCACGTTGTAGGCGTTGTAGATGATATCGCCGAATTCCTGTTCCCTTACAATCTCGCCATCCTCGAATATTACGGCTGTGGCGTGTACGCCGAGCACCTCCTCGCTCCATGTCCAGAAATTGATGAGCGCGCTCACTGATGTGATGTATTTTCCGGTGTAGGCTGTCAGGTCGGCGGGCGTGAAGAGGTTGGCTCCTATCATCTCGCGTCCTTCGTTGCCGAACGACATGTTCATGGTGCGGAGATTGCCGAGGTGGTTGAGGTTGTAGGCTCCGGACGCTGATTTCCATATCATGGTGGCGCTCTTGTCGGCATTCAGCACACCTGTCAGACCCTCGGGTGCCTCCATGGTGTCGGCTATGTTTACGGCGAAGTTGTCGATGGCTGAGATGTACTGGGCCTTACCCTCGCCGTGACGGCGGAGACGCAGGTAGAATACCTTCCCGGCGGCATCATCTGTTATGTCGAGCGATTTGAACGACCAGTTGCCGGCCGACATCTCGGCGAGCGACCAGTTGGCGAGTTGTTTCCAGTTGTCGCCGCAGTCGGTCGAGATCTCAAGGGCGATGTAGTCTTTGTCGAGCACCTGCACGGGTGAGTTGAGCAGGGCGAAGATGAATCCGAATGATACCGACACGTATTTCTCACCGGTGGCATCCATGGCGCGGGTGACGATGCTGAATGAGTAGGGCTCCTGATGCGACACTGTGCTGTACAGTCCGGTGCCGTCGTTTACTCCGGCGCCGTAGAAGTTGCTCCAGCCGCAGTCGAGCACATGGCCGTAGTCGCGGGTCGGGGTCCAGCTGGTGGTCTGGTACGAGCCTGATTCGAAGTCGTCGAAGAAGGGGAGGGAGTAGGCGGCTGCCAAGGCCACCTGGATGGCGTTTGACATGGGCGACTTCAACTGTTTCCCGTCGGCTCCCTCATATACGGCCTCAAGGGTGTATGAGAGGTAGCCTGCGGGCTGCTTATCGAGGGTGACTTCGTAGCTATCCTTATCTGCCGCTACCTCGGCCACGACGCTGTTGCCACGGTAGACGTTGTATGATTTAAGGGTGTACCCCTCTACATCCTCTCCGGTTCTCTCCCAGCGGAGGGTCGCGGTGTTGAGGCTGCGTGAGAAGCCGTAGGTGAATTCGGGGGTGGAGGGTATCACGATATTCTCGGCATCGCATTCCATCACCCATGCCGAACCGAACATGAATGAGGTGTTGCCGCTGAAGCGTTTCCCGTCGTCTGAGACGTTTACGAAGAGATATTGTGAATTGAATGAGGTCTCCTCGAAGAGTGCGGGGGCGGCTACCGAGAGGTAGTAGTCGAGATCGAGAGTGCGGTTCTCTTTGTAGAGATATATGAAGGCGTGGCTAACGGGATACCCCTGGTAGGTGCTGTAGAGGTTGCCGTTGTTGTCGATTACCCCTTGCGTGGCTATCATGTTCATATCCTCGAAGGTGGGTACGTCGCGGTATTCGCCGCTCTCTGTGTCGTAGATGAGTCCTTTGGAATTGTACGACATGGCTACGTAACGGCCGTTTCCGCTTATGGCGAGGGGCTGTACGTTGATCCATTCATCGGGGTTTGCCGGTGCCGGTCCGTCTATGATGTTGCATACGCCGTCGCTCCAGTATACGCTCTTGGGAGCATCGTTGACATACATGCCGCCGAGGATTGTCTTGCCGTCTGACGACATCTTGTAGATATTTACATTCGTCGCGCCCGTAGGTATCGGGAGAAGCTCAACGCTCCATTCGCCGTTATCGCCGAGGGTCCATACGCAGGGTTTTATCACTGCCATGTTGCCTGACGATGCGAATCCCGACACGGTTTTTCCGTCGGCTGAGATAGCCAATGCGAATGTGCCGTCCTCAAGGTATGTGAATTCGTCGGGGTTGATTTCGCCGTAGGGGAGTGAGGTGCGGATGCCGTCAACCCATATCGAGGCCACGTTGGTCGGACCGCTGAATTCCTCCATCATCACATAGTCTACCCATGTGATGATATGGTCCATATCTTTGGCCACACCGCAGATGACACCGCCGTTGCTGACGTCGCTGAACTGGCCGCCGACCGAAAGGTCAGCCTCGTCGTAGCTGGTGATCCATTCCACCTCCTTGCTATCCATGTCGTAGAGGAAGCTCTCCATGTAGGTGTTGTTGATGTTGTAGTAGGAGTTGTAACCCACCACGTATCTTCCGTCGGGTGAACCACCGGATGCGCATCCGCCACCGGGGATTACTGTGAATGTGTTGGCACCTGTGGCTGCACCTCCTGCGAGGATAAGAGCCGCCAATGAAAGTAGTGTTCTGTTCATAAGCACACGGTTAGTTGATGTTGCGTTTACAATTTGTCACGCCGCAAAATTGGTGCAAATCATTGAATTGTGCAAGTCGGATTTTCCATAATTCATGAATCCGCATATCTGTGGCTATGAATCCGTATTACTTATGGTTATGATTCCGTATTATTTATGGCTATGAATCGGCACTTGTTGGGTCTTTACTATTCGGGTGGGCTCTCTCCTGACGGCCTATCTTCTGATAGACCGAGGGGGTCATGCCGGTGAGTTTGCGGAACACGGCGGTGAAGGTGGTGTTTGATTTGAAACCGACACTCTGCCCTATGGCGCTTATGGTGTAGGTGCCGAATCGGTCGAAATCGGCCAGACGGAGACAGGCTTTCCGGATGCGGTATTCGTTGACGTAGTTGCTGAAGTTCTTCCCGAACGAGCCGTTGATGGCTTGCGACACGTATTTTGTGTTTGAGCCTACCAGTTCGGCGAGACGGTCGAGGGTGAAGCTGTCTGAGCAATACTCTTCAGTGTGCTCCATCACGTTGCTGATTTCGCTGATGAGTTTTGCATTCAACTCCACGGAGAGGTTGCTCCCGGTGTAGCGGGATGTCTCCGCTCTACTCACCTCCCCTCTTTTCTCAATTCTCTCCTCCTCACCTTCTTGTCTTCCTTTCTCCTCACCTACTCTCTCCTCTCTTCCTCTCTCCTCTCTTCCTCTCTTCTCTCTTCCTTCACAAACTCTCCCATCTCTTCCTTCCTTTTCTCTCTCTCCTCTTCCTTCCCTTTCTATTCCTCTTGCTTCACTCTCCCTTCCTCTTTCTACCCCTTTTCTCTCTTCTCTTACTTCCATTTCTCTTCCTCTCTCCTCTCTCTTCTCTCTATTCTCAAATCCGGCTACGCACTGCTGATAGCGGGCTACCTCCCGTTCATGGTTCTCCGTGAGGCGACGGTTCAGCTCGTAGAGATGGCGGTAGCTCTCATCCAATCTCCGTTTCTGACGGTACACCCACACCAAGAGACCTGACACAGCTATCACGGCCACAGTAACTATTCCTATTATCCACCTTAGATAATAGATAGTTGTGGCCCGTTCCCTCTCTTTCTCATTGAGCTGACGTATTTCCGTGTCAATCTTCTCCATCTCGTAGTTTTCCTGGAGATTCTTCACGGACGCAAACTCGCGGTCGTTGAAGATTGAATCCACCTGCGAGAAGTAGAGTGCCTTGTATTGCTCGGCCTCCCTGCGGTCGCCACGGCTCTCGTAGTAGTCGGCCATCGAGAGAAGTACGGATGCAAATTTATGCTGCAGACCGTTGCTGTCGGATATATCTCGGCACACCTTCATATATTTGAAGGCGGAATCCAAGCGGTTGGTCATACGGTAGCAGTGATAGAGTATCTTGTAGGCGTGGCACTCGTAGTCGGGCCCGATACCGGTCGACCGTGCGAAGTCGGCCAGTTCCCTGAGATTGGAGGCCGCCTCGCCGTAACGTCCGTCGGAATAGAGTATGAGCGATGCCACATACCCATCCATGTATCTGGTGGTGTCGGTGGGGTGCTTAGCCACCTTGCTGAGTGACTGCAAAGTAGCTTTAGCCTCATCAATCTTATTGAGACTGAATAGATTGAAGAAGATATTGGTAAGGAGTTTGTATTCTGTGTCGGGGTCGGGATTACTCTTGAGGGCCTCCTCCCCTTTGCGCATATAGTGCAGACCCTTCTCAAAATCGTTGTAGGCGCTGTAGATTATACCGATATCCTTATAGAAGCGGGCGGCATCTCTCTTCTGCTTGGTAGACTCGCAAATCTGCAACCCTTTCACATTGAATTCCAGCGCCTTGGGATAGCGTCCGCTCTGGTAATTGATATATCCGGCCCGGAAGTATGCCTGCGACACCAACTCCTTCTCGCCGTCTGACATATCCGTGGTGTCGCGTCCGCATATCAGCATGTATAGCACGAGGGCCTTGTCGAGGTTCTTGGCCGACTCCTCCTTGTGAGCCAACTGCAGCACCTCCTCGGTCGGGGTCGCAGCATAGTCACCGATAATATTCCCGTAGTCCCACGGCGCGGCGAAGGCTTCGCCGGCGAGCCATACCCCCACCAGCACCACCATCAACGCACGATACATTCTCAGAGTGCGATATATTCTCAGAGTGCGATATATTCTCAGAGTGCGATATATTTTTGAAACAAACTTCATAACCAGCAACAAAATTTTTAAATTACCCCCTGGAATTAGATTTCCCCAGCGGGGATAGAATTTTCCCCATCGGGGGATAGAAGTTTTCCCATCGGGGGATAGATTTTTCCATCGGGGATAGAATTTTCCATCGGGGGATAGAAGTTTTCCCATCGAGGTAAGACTTTACCCTAACGGACGGGTGCCACGGCAATTTGGATAATCGCTGCAGCCCCAGAACTCTCTTCCTTGAAACGCTCCCTTTCTCTGCATCTTCCGTAGCATCGGCTTACCGCAATCCGGACAAGCCGGGGCATTCTGTTCAGCGGCCTGCTGCTGACGGGCCGACATACGTTCCCGGGTCATGTTCTCGGTGAAACCACCATTGGTTTTGAATTGCTCAAGCAGACCCTGAAGCTGCGACTGTAACATTCGGTTGATTCTGACGCAAAGTATCAGCATGGCATTGGCCACCACTCCGGGGTCAGAGCACTCCAGCCAGGGATCGAATTTGCTCTTCTGAGTCAGGATATGGATTGCGGCGTCATGCAGAAGACTGTTGGAATAGTGCGGTGGATCAAGGTTGATTTGCCATAGACTTTCTCTGGATGGGTGACCTATAGCCCACACCTCAACCTTCTGACGGAGCAAGTAATTGAAGAAATCACCCTGGACTTCGTCGATACTTCCTCTGGCCACATCGAGGAGCCGCATCTCAGTTTCGATTGAGGTAGAGTGTCGGGCAGTCCCTTCGGCGATATTAGCCACGCCGCTTCTGGCCGCCAGCACCATCTGGTCATAGAGGCGACGCCCCGGGTCAATCCGGTAGTCAATGAATCGGTCGCAGAAGCTCTGTGTACCCAGCTGGATGATATTAGCCAAAATCCAGGAATTCAACCAAAAGAAAGACTGAGAAAACTTAATCTCCACACCCATAACAAAAAGTTTTAAAGTTACTAAAAGAAGCCCGGCGGCAGCAGAGCGTCAGTCGTCGCAGTAGTGGCGCAGGACGCGGCGGTAGGAATTGAAGATCTTCGACTTCGACACAAAACCTACATACCGGCCATTCTCCACCACCGGCAGATTCCACGCATTCGTCTTGTCGAAAATGCGCATCACCTCCTCCATCGGCTGGTTGATCTCAATCATCGCCGGAGGCATCGTCATGAAACGCGTCACGTGCATCTTCTTGTAAAGGTCGGGCCGGAACATGATGTTCCGGATGTCATCAAGCAACACCACCCCAACCAACTTCCCGTCGTCATCCGTCACCGGGAAGAGATTGCGGTTGGACGTAGCTATGATATCAACCACCTCCTTCAGATTCATCTTCGGACTGACCGCCTTGAAGTCTTTCTCTATCAGATTGTCTATCTTGAGCAGGGTAAGCACCGACTTATCTTTCTCGTGAGTGATAAGGTCGCCGGCCTTGGCAAGTCGCATAGTGTATATACTGTAAGGCTCGAATATGCGGATGGTCATATATGAGAGTGTGGACACTATCAGAAGGGGGAGGAAGAGGTCGTATCCTCCGGTCATCTCAGCCGTGAGGAACATACCCATCAGGGGGGCGTGCATAACTCCGGCCATAACCCCTGCCATACCCATAAGGGTGAAGTTCTTGTTGGATATACCTACCCCGCCGTCAAACATGTTGTTGAGCACGAAGGCATAGAGGAATCCGCACAACGCTCCCATGAAGAGTGAGGGGGCGAACGTACCGCCCACACCCCCGGCACCGTTTGTGGCACTCGTGGCGAATACCTTCGTCAGAATCACCGCACCGATGAAGGCGGCGATAAACCAGGTGTTGTCGCGGTCAACATAGAAGAATGTGCCGTCGAGCACCTTTGAATAGTCACCCTCCAGCAGGGTGTTGATGGCGCCGTATCCCTCGCCGTAGAGAGGGGGGAAGAGGAAGATAAGGAGGGCGAGTATCACACCGCCGATGCAGATCTTCTTCCAGCGTTGCTTGATTTTGCCGAACATCGACTCCATCATGAACATGGCTCTCGTGAAATAGAGCGAGGCGAATCCGCACAGTATGCCGAGGGCGGCCGCGTAGGGTATCTTGCTCACGGCGAAGGGCTCGCTCTGGGCGAAGAAGAATTCGGCATTATACCCCTCGAGCACATAAGCCACGGTGGCTCCGGTAATCGACGAGATAAGCAATGGCATGACGGTGGCCCCGGTAAGGTCGATCATCAGCACCTCGAGCGTGAAAAGCATACCGGCTATCGGCGCACGGAAGATTCCGGCGATACCGGCGGCCGCGCCACACCCTACCAGGAGCATAAGTATGCGCGGAGACATCCTGAACGCCTTGCCGATGTTTGAGCCTATGGCCGCCCCGGTGAATACAATCGGGCCCTCGGCTCCCACCGAGCCACCGAATCCGATGGTGATGGATGAGGCTATCAGCGAGGAGTACATGTTGCGCTTCTTCAGACGCGACTTGCGCCGAGATATGGCGTAGAGCACCCTCGTGACACCGTGAGAGATATTGTCTTTCACCACAAACTGCACGAAGAGGGTCACTATGATTATACCCACTACAGGATACACAAGGTAGAGGTAGTTGGCCGTCGTTGAACTCATGTGCGACGTCAGTCCGTGCGAGATCTGATGGATCAGGTATTTCAGCAATTGGGCGGCGAACCCGCACACCACGCCCACCACCAAGGCGAGCAACACCACAAAGGTGCGTTCGTTGATGTGACGCTCTCGCCAGCTTACAAACCGGAACCAAGCATCCGTGAATCTGTTGTTAATCTCTTTGTATGCCATTTTTTATCTTTCTCTTCTTTGTTTTTACGGGGCTGTCATAGCCCGCGACCTGTCACGACAGTCTTCACGGTATAAATCAGTATCTTCATGTCGACAAAGAGTGACATGTTCGACATGTAGATCAGGTCGTAGCGCGTCCGCTCCACCATCTGCGACACTGTGGAGGCGTAGCCATATTTCACCATCCCCCAGGAGGTTATGCCGGGCCTTACCTGATAGACCAAAGCATAGTAGGGTGCCCGCTCCATAATCTGCCGGATATAGTAGGCCCTCTCGGGACGCGGACCCACTATCGACATCTCCCCTTTCAGCACGTTCCAGAACTGGGGTATCTCATCGAGGCGGTATTTCCGCAGTATCTTTCCTATGGGGGTGATACGGGGGTCGTTCTCGGCCGACAGCTGCGGCCCGGCTGCCTCGGCATCGGTGCGCATGGTGCGGAATTTGTAGATTCTGAACGGGCGCTGCTTCAACCCTATCCTCTCCTGGCTGTAGATTACGGGACCCGGCGAACTGCGTTTCACAAGGAGGGCTATCAGTGCGTAGAGCGGCGAGAAGAGTAGCAGTACCATTCCCGACACTATCACGTCGCCGAAGCGTTTCACATTCTTGGCCGACTCTGACATGGCGGGGGTGGTGAGGTCGACAAACGGCTCCCCGTATATATCCTTCAGACGTATCCCTGACGTAACATATGAATATATGTCGGGGGCTATCTTTACCGGAAGGTCGAGGTGATAGAGGGTGTATAGAATCTGCAGCACGGTATTCTCCTCATACACCTCGGGAGCCACAATCATCTGGTCGACATCCTCGCGGCGGCACACCTCGGCCACATCATCGAAACTGAACATGGCCACTCCGTCGTCGGCTATGCTGTTCTCACCGGGGATATTCACATATCCCACAATATGATAGCCCACTCTCGACGGCTCCTCCATCAGTTTACGCCCGGTCTCCCGGCTCTTGGGAGTGTTTCCGATCACGAGTACCCTGAATTCCCACTGGTGACGTCTGAAATGGCGCCGTGTGTTCTCCGTTATCAGAAGACGCCCGAGGTAAGGGAAGATGAAGAGCAACCCTATCAGCACAAGCAGCAACTCGTAGTCAATCAACCGTCGCCCTGACTGGTCGTTGATAAGGAGCACCAGATAGATCAGTCCGGCATTGATGAGCGCGGAGAAGAAGGTGGTAATCATCTCCTGCAGACGCGACTTCCCGAATGGTATGTTGTAATAACCTGACAGCCAATACACTGCAAGCATCAGCGGGGGTATCAGTATCTGCTCGATGATCAGTTTATCTGAGAAGAGATAATCCCACACCAGTTTCCCGCGTGTCAGAAGCAGACAGCGGCATATGTTGAAGAGGAGGAAGGCGATCGAGCTGGTTATCCAGTCAGCAACCACATACTTCACCCTCTGATGCAAGGTTGATATGAAATTATCTCTCATTGCTATGATTTCTGAATCAACTACATCTGAATTATCAGGAGCCTGTATTCTCTATGAATTATCAGCGTATCACGTTGATAAGGCCACCCTCCGACACCTTGATGATGTTGCTGGGCTTGTGACGGCTGTTGTCGTCGCGGCGGTATTCCGCCACATAGTCGCACCCCTCCTTTATCTCGTCGGCGATCTCGTCAAACACGGCAGGGGTCTTTTTCCCGGCTATGTTGGCGGAGGTGGATACTATCGGACGGCGCAGGCGGCGTGCCAATTCGGCCGAATATCTCTCTGACGTCACCCTGATACCCAACGAGCCGTCGGGCGCCAGCAGGTTCTCGGCCACCCCGTCGGGATGGTCGTAGATGATGGTGAGGGGATTCACGGCAGCCTCGATCAGCTGCCATGCCACGTCGGGTATGTCGCGCACGGTGCGGTCGAGCATACCCTCGCTGTCAACGAGCACCAGCATCGACTTGCTCTCCTCGCGCTGCTTGAGCGCGTAGATCTTCTTCACGGCCTCGCGGTTGGTTGCGTCGCAACCGATACCCCACACCGTGTCGGTGGGGTAAAGTATGATTCCGCCCCTCTTCAGGACGTTCACGGCCTCTCTTATATCCTCTTCAAATGTCATTTTTTTCTATGTTTGTTTTTTCCGTTATATAAACCTTATTTCAGGTTATCTATCTCGCGCAGCCAGAGGGCCGACGACGCGTCGGAGGGCATACGCCAGTCGCCGCGTGGAGATAGGCATACGCTACCCACCTTGGGGCCGTCGGGCATGCAGGAGCGCTTGAACTGCTGGGTGAAGAAACGGCGGTAGAAATTGCGCAGCCATTTCCTGATGGTGTCGTCGTCATATCTTCCGGCAAAGGCTATCCGGGCAAGCCAATAGATCTTGGCCGGGGCGAAGGAGCTGCGCAGGAGATGATACATGAAGAAATCGTGCAACTCGTACGGTCCCACAAGATCCTCGGTCTTCTGCCCTATCTTATCCTCCCCGGAGGGTACAAGCTCCGGACTGATCGGGGTGTCGACTATATCGAGCAGTATCTCTGATGCCTTCCCGCCGAATTCGGAGGCGAACCATTTCACGAGATGACGCACAAGGGTCTTGGGCACGGAGGCGTTGACGCCATACATCGACATCTGGTCGCCGTTATACGTACACCATCCCAAGGCAAGTTCCGACATATCGCCGGTGCCTATCACTATACCGTTGATTTTGTTGGAATAGTCCATCAATATCTGTGTGCGTTCCCTGGCCTGTGAATTCTCATAGGTCACGTCGTAGAGTGTCGGGTCCTGGCCGATATCCTCGAAGTGCTGGGCTACAGCTTTCCCGATGGGTATCTCAAGGGAGGTCACACCGAGCTCTCTCATCAGTCCGACGGCGTTGTTATGGGTGCGCGATGTCGTGGCCATGCCGGGCATGGTTATTCCGGCTATACCCTCCCTGGGTATCCCTAAGAGGTCGAAGGCTCTTACGGTGACGAGCAACGCCAAGGTGGAGTCGAGGCCACCCGATATACCGATGACAGCGCGCCGGCAACCTATGACGTTGAGACGCTGCATGAGTCCGCGGGCCTGTATATTGATAATCTCCTCGCAGTGTTCGCGAAGACGGTCGGCATCATTCGGCACGAATGGCTCGGGTACGACCCTGAGGTTCATCGGCTCACTCTTCTCTCTCCTCGCGCCTGACTTCCCGGCTGCTATATCTGAGTTACCTGCTCCGACGCCTGACTTCCCGGCTGCCGGGAGAGCCCAGCGGTTGATGGAGTCGATACCGTCGAAGAAGGTCGAGAATTTGGCTCTGTCGGCGCGGAGTTTCTCTACGTCGATATCCTTCCCTACGAGTGCCGGCTCAGTGAAGAAGCGGCGCTCTGTCTCGATAAGGTCGCCATCCTCGACCACGATTGCGTTACCGGCATATACGACATCGGTCGACGACTCACCCCACCCTGCCGACGCATAGACGTAGCCGCAGCGGCAACGAGCCGACTGCTGCTTTATCAGACCGAGCAGATATGAATGTTTGCCGATAAGTTCGTCGGAAGCGGAGAGGTTGAGTATGATGTCGGCGCCGCTCATGGCCATGTGGCAGCTCGGGGGAACCGGCGTCCAGAGATCCTCGCAGATCTCTATACCGATATATGCCCCTTCATGGAGCAGAAGTTCCCTACGGTTGAAGGGTACCATCTCCTGACCGGCGAAACTTATCATGCAGGATGGTGCACCGGCTGACGATTCGAACCATCTCTTCTCATAAAACTCGCCGTAGTTCGGGAGGTGGGTCTTGGGCACTATCCCCATTATCTCACCCCTGCGTATGGCTACGGCGCAGTTGTAACGTCGTCCGGCTACCATTACCGGACAACCGACAACAAGCATCAATCCTTCAGGACACTCCCCTACGAGACGCGCCACAGCCTCCTCGGCTTTCTCTATCAGGAATGGCTGCTCGAATAGGTCGCCGCAGGTGTAACCCGTGACACCTAACTCGGGGGTCACGAGTATGTCTATCTCTTTGGCTGAGCTCTCTTGCGCGAGCTCCAATATACGGGCGGTGTTATACTCTACATCCGCCACTTTGACGGTGGGAACGCCCGCCGCTACTCTTACATATCCGTATGGTGTCATATTGGATAAAGAGCCCTTTTTGGACTCCGAATAATATTGGGTAAAGAATCCTTTTGAGACTCCGACTAATATTGAGTGAAGAATCCTTTTGAGGCTTCAACTAATATCGAATGAAGACCCCTTCGAGACTCCGACTAATATTGAGTGAAGAGCCCTTTGAAGGCTTCGACTAATATCGAATGAAGACCCCTTCGAGACTCCGACTAATATTGAGTGAAGAGCCCTTTGGTGGATCAATCACTAATTTTTTACAAATTTACTCAAACTATTCGTATTATTTAAATGTTTCCCTTATATATTTCCGAATATAATTTATCATTCCACCATAAACCATATTGTTTCAAGTATGAAATTTTCCGTTAAACGCACTCTCCTCGCTTTCTGCATCGCTCTCGGTGCATGCACTTTCCCCTCGGTAGCCAATGCCCAGACCGGTGAGAAGACATTGGGCTTCGCCGGTGGTTATTCATCATATAACAACGGCGGCTACGCCAATCTGTACTTCCAGTACACCTTCGCCCCCCACCTCCGCATAGCGCCTGAGATAGGCTACATGTTCCGCAACGAGGGTAAGTCGGGCTTCGAGTGCAGCGTTGACATGCAGTTCCCTTTCCGCTTGGCCAGAGGATTCAACATTTATCCCCTTGCCGGTGTGACTCTCAATAACTGGACTTACCAGCATGACGGCCACGCTACGCGTGCCGGCTTCGACTTCGGTGCCGGTTTCGACATCTATCTTACGTCGCAGCTGAAGCTCACCCTCCAGGGTAAGTATTCGCTCATGAACGACACAGGCGGCTGCTTCCTCGACATGGGAATCGGCTATGTATTCTGATAACGGAACCTCTGGAATCATGATGCATCATGTTGAATCATGATTTATCATGATGCTTGACCCGGCCCGAATCAAAAAGCCAGCCTTCCGATAAAAAAAATCCCGGCGAAATTTCGGAGGGCACTGAAAAAGTCCCCCACAAAGTAGCGTCCTTAAAAAATCGGCACAT
>CANPMT010000040.1 GCA_947575235.1 uncultured Porphyromonadaceae bacterium | reverse complement strand
GGACATTCATAATCGACCATGAGGAGATGGAGAACCTTATGGTGGCTGTGACGGATCTTGATATTATAGAAGTGTCAAGAGCCGGCAACATTCTCACACTCACGTCGCCAAAGCCGTTGAATAACGATGTGCGTATCGACATCACTGATTTAAACGGAATCAGTCTGTTGGACACTGTTCTAAGGGAAGGGGATACGTCAATAGATATCGACCTCTCGACAATACCGGTAGGATTCTGGATGCTCGTCCTGTCATCGCCCGATGTCGAACCCCGAAAAATCCGTCTGTAACCAAATGGCTTCGTCGATGCCCATCCGGAGCTTAGACGTTTTAGGGCGTATATGTCTCTTGCCGATATGCTTCTTGCCCGGCTTGATGAAGATTCAGCACGGTATTACAGTATGTCAGCTGAAATTAACCGCAACAAAAAAGCCTATTATGAGGTGCTTGAACGCACACAGAAAGGAGATCTCGACATAACGGAATGGATGCTGTGGTTCTTCGGTTGTCTGGAGAATGCCATTGTTCGTGCGTCCGGCATAATCGGGCGTACATTGCAGAAAGCGGCATATTGGGATGAGTTCCGCGATGTTGAAATCAACGAGCGTCAGCGAAAGGTAGTAAACCGTCTGTGGGATGGCTTTGAAGGGAAACTGACATCCTCAAAATGGGCGAAGATATGCAGCTGCTCGCAAGACACAGCGTTGCGAGACATCAACGACCTCATAGCCAAAGGTATGCTCCGCAATAGCGGCGAAGGTGGCCGCAGTGCCAACTACCTCTTGCCGGAATAATCAAAGAAATGCAGCCACATTGCGAATACGGTTAATGCGGGCCATGAACGAAGGATCAGACTTGGCAACCTGCTTGTTATAGTCGGCCTGCAACCTCAACCAAATGTCAGCGTCTATGCCAAGGGCAGCTTCAAGAAGCAAAGCATATTCGGTGGTGACAGCCCTTTTGCCGTTTAGGACTGCATTCAGAACGGATGCCGGGATACCTATCTCCGCAGCCAAATCCTTTTGCGAAATGCCGCGATACTCAATCTCATCCTTAATCATTTCACCGGGATGTATGGGCTGACTTGGAGTGAGATTGTTTGCTATCATATTGGGATCTACTCCCTTTAATGTTACAGTCATGAATGTTTACTTATAATGGTTTGACAATTCAACAACATTGCAAATAGTCAAAATCGGTTCCTCATCAGTTTGAGATATTATAAACTCAATGCGATACTGGTCATTGACTCTCACTGAAGAACGCCCGGCTTTATCTCCGGAAAGCACCTCATAATTGAGCGACTTGATCGGCCATAAAGCTTGTATAGACGGTGCTGTTATCAAAAAGCGAATTGCCTTCTGATAACGGCGCACTATATCCGGCTGATAGCGGTGCTTCTTGTCCTTGCACCGTCCATCTTCGTAAAGCTGACGCAGATATTCCTCTTCGTAGGTGACTATCATATAATGTCCTTATTATCAACGTTGCAAAGTTAGTGAAAGTTTTTCAAATTAGCAAATTTGATAATCATATGAATGCTAACAGAAGACCTCGCTTTTATAATCAAATATTTGCAAATATTCTTGAAATATTCTAAATTCGCGGAATCGAAACTTACCGGTTCCGAAGAAGCGCATAGGATTCACATAATGAAGGAAGCCATAAAATCTTTACATCTCAACAAGCCAACCTATAACCACAACAAATACCTCCATATGATGTGTCCGAAATCGGACGCATGTACGGGTGTGGACGGTAATTTGATTTGTTAAATATAAGATTATTAGTAAAATAAAGGTTTGGCACGGGGATTGTCAATGATTCCGGTGTGTGACACTTGTTGTTACACACCATCTTTAACATTTGAAACGTAAATAATATCATAACATTTATGGACAGGGAAATACCTAAAGAGGAACGACTGAGGCAACAGCGCAAGAGAATCATCACATATGCCGCCTGCGGAGCGGCCTTCGTGGCGGTAGTGCTGATTATCTTCTTCTCGTTCGGCGCCAGCATCAAGGCCGACGACATCATGATAAAACGGGCCGAGACCGGAACACTCGAAAGCAGCGTGTCGGCATCCGGGAAGATTGTCCCGCTTTATGAACAGGCTATTGTGTCGCCTGTCGGGACGAAGATAATGGAGGTCTATTGCAATGAGGGTGACACTGTCGAGGCCGGCGAGTCGTTGCTCCGTCTCGACCTCCAGTCGACCGAAGCTGAGTTGCGGCGTCTCAATGATGAAGTGAGCATGAAGCGCAACGATATCGAGCAGACAGCTCTCAATAACGCCACATTTATCACCGACCTTGAGATGCGTATTAAGGCCAAGGAGATGTCGGTGAGCCATCTGAAAGCCGAGGTGGCAAATGAGAGACGGCTCGACAGCATAGGGAGCGGCACCGGCGACCGCATCCGGGAGGCGGAACTGGCCTACTCGACAGGTTTGCTTGAGCTCGACCAGCTGCGAGCCCAGCTCGCCAACGAACGGAAGGCACATGCCGCCGCCTACCGCAGCAAACAGCTCGAAGGGGCCATAACATCGCGCAACCTGGAGGAGATGCAGCGCACAATGGAGGATGCAAAGATAAAGGCTCCGAGAAAGGGGACGGTAACTTATCTGAACAAAAGCTTGGGTACAAGTATCGGCTCCGGTGAGAAATTAGCGGTGGTGTCTGACCTCTCGCATTTCAAGATTGTAGGCGAGATTCCCGAGAGCAACTCCGGAAAATTATCCGTTGGCTCCACAGTGCAGGTGAGGATAAACCGTAGCACCCTCAGAGGGCATATAAGCAATATCTCCCCGCAGAGTCAGAACAGCATGGTAGAGTTTACCGTGATTCTCGAGAATGATGCCGACAAACTGCTCCGTTCGGGTCTGCGCAGCGAACTGAACGTGGTGTTTGACGTGCGCGACGGGGTGGTGAGGATACCCAACGGGCAGTATTATCAAGGTGCCGGCAACTATGTTATGTTTGTGAAGAGCAAGGATAATGAACTGGAACGCCGCAACGTGTCGTTGGGCGAGAGCAATTTCGACTATGTTGAAGTGGTGAGCGGCATACGCAACGGCGAGGAGGTGGTGGTGAGCGACATGAGCTCATACAAGAATAAGAAAAGTCTGAAACTAAAGTAACTGACCGAGATAAACAATAATAAAACAACAACAACTTAAAAACGAATACGACAATGGCAATCATAACATTAAAAGACGTAAACAAGGTATACCGTACAAAAGAGATCGAGACACTGGCCCTTGAGAATGTGAATCTTGAGATCGGAAAGGGTGAGTTCGTGAGCATAATGGGGCCTTCGGGCTGCGGCAAATCAACCCTGCTCAACATCATAGGTCTGCTGGATGTGCCCACAAGCGGAGTGGTGGACCTGATGAATGAGCCCACGGAGAGGATGAGCGACAGCCGCCTGTCGGAGTTCCGCAACCGTAACATCGGTTTCGTGTTCCAGAGCTTCCACCTCATACCGTCGCTCAATGTTGCTGACAATGTGGCCCTCCCCTTGGCCTACCGCAACGGCATAAGCGCGAAGGAACGTCACGAGAAGGTGGAGGCAGTGCTCACACGTCTTGGACTCAGCCACAGGATGCGCCACTTCCCCGGGCAGCTTTCAGGCGGTCAGTGCCAGAGGGTGGCGATAGCCAGGGCAATCATAGGGGATCCGCAGATAGTGCTTGCCGACGAGCCCACCGGTAACCTCGACTCTAAGATGGGCCAGGAGGTGATGGAGATACTTCACCAGCTCAACAAGGAGGATGGGCGCACAATAGTTATGGTGACCCACAACGAGAGCCAGGCACGCATGACCGACCGTATAATCCGCTTCTTCGACGGCCGTCAGGTGGAATAACAAGGTGACAATTGTAGGGACGCGGCGTGCCGCGTGGACTAAAACAGGAATAATATGAACTATTTCAAACAGATATACTACGAGATGAAGCATCAGAAGATGATGACGTGGGTGTCGATAAGCGGCACCGCGCTGGCCATCTTCCTTGTGATGAGTTTCATCGTCGCCGATCAGATAAACACTGTTGAGGTGGCACCGGAGACCAACCGCAGCCGAATTCTGCTTGGTAAAGGGATACATATAAAAATGGATAGTCAGGATGGCTCTACAATGGGGTGGAATTCTGATTTCATAAAGAAAATCTATGAAGGTCTTGAAGGTGTGGAGTTGATATCCTACATCAGGGATGGTAATTCAAATAACACATTGAGTGTGCCGGGTCAGGAGGGGATGACCTTCCTTCCTAAAAGAATAGATGCCAATTTCTGGAAGATGTATGATTTCAAATTCATAGATGGCCGACCATTCAATCAAGGAGAGGTAGATTCAAATGCCAAGGTTATTGTCCTGACTCGTTCGGCGGCCCGAAAGCTCTTCGGTGAGGAGAATGTGACAGGCCGGACAGTGGAAGTGAATATGGTGGATTATCAGGTTGTAGGAGTTGTAGATGATGTGCATCCGTTGATGAACGGAACTTTCGCCCATTTCTATGTGCCCTTCCATGGTGCTGACTATGACAGGAACGACGACCCATTCTGCGGAGGTACCAACGTCCGTCTTCTTCTAAAAGAGGGAACAGATATCGCATCTGTAAAAAAAGAGGTGGAACAGCGTTACCAGCGACTTAATGGAGAGAAAGCCAAAGAGGGGATTGAATTCATCTATCATGACCAGCCTTACACCTCACAGGAGGAGGGAATGTCGTTCGGAAGCAATAACAGTCCGAATATGAAGACACATAACACTGTCCAGTGGGTGGTTTATGCAATCCTGATACTTCTGCCGGCTATAAACCTGAGCAGTATGACCAGAGGCAGACTGCGCCACAGGGTGGCCGAGATCGGAGTTAGAAGAGCCTTCGGAGCCAAACGGAGAAGCATAGTATGGCAGCTCTTCGGAGAGAACTTCATAATCACGATTATCGGGGGAGTGATAGGATTAGTGCTGAGTGCGGCATTCATTATGCTTGCATCGCATCTTTTCTTCAAGTATTACGGAGGATTGGAGGCCTCGTCGCTTGACCTTATTTATGCGCGTCCCTCATTCGAGATGATGTTCAGTTGGATTAATTTCTTCATATGCTTAGGATTCTGCCTGGTGTTGAATATTCTCAGCGCGACCGTACCGGCATGGAAAGCATCGAGAGTAGAACCCGCCATAGCACTTTCAGGACGTTAAGCAAGCATCGTCAGGATGTAAAATACAGATGACATTATGAAAAGGAATTTACTTATACAGATGAAGAATGAGTGGCGTGATAACGTCTGGCTCATTCTCGAACTGGCGATTGTTTGCCTCGTGATATGTGTGACAATAGTATTTCTCAGTTTCCAGACCGAGGGACTACGGTCGCCGAGAGGGTTCAATCCTGAGAATGTCTATACAATCGAAGCCAGCAATATACCAAAAGAGAGCCGTCATTTCATAGATCTGGGAGATAAAACATCATCCTCTAATGCAGAAGACTTCCTCACACTGCTCGGGAGATTACGTGAGAACCCTAACATTGAGGCGGCCGCCATCACCTGGAATGCCGTGCCGTATAATTTCAATTATTCAGGAAATATCATCAGTGTGGTGGATGATCAGGATTCCGTGAAGTATTACGGAAATTCACGTTGGGCAAGTGCTGATATTGTGGATGTGCTTGAGGTGACCAGTCTCACCGGAGCCACACGTAAGCAACTCAAGGAGATGCTGAAGCGTGGTGAGATTCTCATAACCGACAACAGCAACTATGTGCGTGAGGGTCGTGATCCATTTGCATTGAAAGGGAAAAAGGTATTCTTTGGCAACGACACCACTAAAATATATCGTGTTGGCGACGTGGTACAGAATATCCGCCGCACAGATTTCGAGGCAAGTTGGGCAGGTGGTTTCATAGTGCCATTGCCTGAGGATGGATCCTCGTGGGGTAAAATTGTGATCAGGGTGAAGCCTGGCAAAACCGAAGCGTTTATCAACGATTTTAAAACCAAACCGGAACTAAGGTCGTTGCGTAACATCTATCTCTCCGACCTTCAGAGCCTTATGGATATCCGTGAGGCATGCCAGAGAGGAGAGAGCATAAATATCAGAATTTCGGTCGGGTTGATTATCTTCCTTCTCACCACAATCTTCCTCGGATTGTTGGGAAGTTTCTGGTTCAGGATGCAACAGCGTGTCAGTGAGATAGCCATAAGGAAGGTATGCGGCGCAAAACGCAGGCAGATATTCGCAAGGGTAATATCAGAGGGTATGATACTGCTGGTGGGCGCTGCTGTGATTTGTCTGGCAGTATTGACCCCCTTGCGCGACAACAGTATGATTTCAGTGGAATGGTCACGGTTTCTTGTGGCAGTGGCTGTCACAGTGGTGCTGGTGGCAATAGGGATTGTGATAAGTCTGTGGTATCCTGCTCGCAAGGCAATGAATATAGAACCGGCGATAGCCATTAAAGATGAATGATTATGAACTATCTGAAACAAGTCATATATGAGATGAAGCATCAGAAGATGATGACCTGGGTGTCGATCAGCGGCACGGCGGTAGCCATCTTCCTGGTGATGGCCTTCTTCATGGCGGAGCAGGTGAAGACGGTGGAGATTGCACCTGAGACCGACCGTGGTCGGATCTGGGCAGGCACAGGTGTGGAGTTCAGGTATGAACATGGCTCCAGCTCGAATACAAGTATGTCATATGAACTGATAGAGAAATTCTATGGCAATCTTGATGGTGTAGAGATGAGAGCTCTGACCGGGAGCTGGCTCGAACCTGTCGATGTGCAGGTGAAAGGTGGGGCGCCACTGACAGTATACAAGCGAGGTACGGATGACAATTATTGGAAAATATTTGATTTCACTTTCCTCCAGGGTTCTCCCTATACGGCAGCAGATATCAAGAGCGATGTGAAGAAGGTAGTCCTTACCCGGTCAATAGCAAGGGTGCTGTTTAAATCGGAAGAGGTAGTCGGGCGGAAATTGAACATTTCGAATGAGGAATATACTATATGTGGAGTGATTGAGGATGTCAATCCTATACTCAACAATTCATTCTCGCAGATCTATATCCCATTTTTCCAGAGCAATTATGAGACTCCAATGACCGAAGGCTATATGATTGCACTGTTGAAAGCCAAGCCCGGTGTGAGTGGGGAGCATCTCAAGAAGCAGGTGGAAGCACGCTACGCAACCCTCAATGAGATGCTGAAGAAAGGGAATGAGCGCGGTATCACAGAGGTGAGATATTACGGACAGCCATATTCTCTGGAGGAGATGTCGAGTGGCACCGTCTCCACCGGCAGCTACCCTGATTCCACCAAAGGGAGAAGACTCAGATGGATAATCTATGGATTGCTCATCATACTTCCGGCCATCAATCTGAGTTGCATGACCAAGGGTAGGCTTCGTTACCGCATTTCAGAGATAGGAGTGAGACGGGCCTTCGGGGCAAAACGAAAGGAGATAATCAGGCAGATGCTTGGAGAGAATATGATCATAACCCTTGTGGGAGGAGGAATCGGACTGATACTCAGTCTTATCTTCATGCGGCTTATGGCGTCATTTTTCTTCGACCTCTCAGAGGTGGAATCAATCAACGGTTTCGATGCCTATGCCATCACTCCTGATTTATCAATGCTCTTCACATGGAGTTCATTCTTCATAGCCTTGGGAGCCTGCCTGGTGTTGAATATCTTAAGTGCGGGTGTGCCGGCTTGGAGAGCTTCGAGAGTGGAACCGGCGATAGCCATATCAAAATCAAATAAATAAGTAGTGATGAAAAGGGCATTATTTACACAGATAAGAAATGAATGGACCGACAATCTATGGCTCATAATCGGATTGTCGATAGTGAGTCTGGCGATATGGGTGTTCTCTCTGTTGCTATGGAACCTTGTGAGGCCATCATTCGAGACCTTGGGATTTGACGCGGATGATGTGTGGGTGGCTACCATCAATAAGCAGAGAGCGGATTTCGATATCTATGACGTGGAGCATCTTGAGGAGAATATAAACAACTATAACGAGAAGTGTAGCGAAGATCTCCGGGGGTTGCTCAGGGTGATACGCAACAGTCCGAATGTGGAGGCGGCCGCCCTTGCCCGCAACGGCATGCCTTACAAGATGTCGGGATGGTGGACAGGCTTCTGGCTTGACGACCCCACGGCAGATTCAACATCATACAACGGTAATCAACGTTGGGTGAGTCCTGACATGATACGGGTGCTGAAAATCGAGAGTCTCACCGGAAAGTCATCGGAAGAACTTGAGGCGATGCTGCGTCGTGGTGAAGTTCTTGTCAGTCCGTTATTGAGCAGGAAGTATTTGAGAGATACGGAGACCCGTGATGCTGAAGAACTGTTAGGAAAGGTGGTATACCCCTCCGGAGCAGAAGACTTGAAGTATAGAGTGGCGGATATGGTGCCTATCATGAAACGTGGTGATTATGATATGACCTATGGTGGACAGGTGCTGATCGGCCTTGACGAGAATACCAGACTCAGCGACATCTGGGATATTGCCATAAGGGTGAAACCGGGCAGAGGGGCGGCCTTCAAGGAGGAATTCAACTCCACCCCCGATATGCAGCGGCAACGTAATGTCATGTTGTCAAATCTTACAACATTGGAGGCACGGGGTGATGCCGTCAACCGGGAGTCAAGAGTTCAGGCGCGTCTTTACACGTTTGTGATTATCTTCCTTATGGTGGTGATTTTCTTAGGTTTCCTCGGCATATTCTGGTTCAGGGTGCAGCAGCGGGTCAGCGAGATTGCCATACGCAAGGTGTGCGGTGCAAAGATGGGCGATATCTTCCGCCGGATTCTCGGTGAGGGTCTGATACTGCTCACGATAGCCACAGTGCTGTGCGGCATAATAGGCTGGCTGATAGTCAGGAGCACAGACCTTGCCGATGGAATGGAGACCGATTCCATCATACTCATGGAATGCGCCACCTATGTGATTGTGGCCATAGGCATATCGCTCAGTCTTGTCTATCCTGCCTGGAGAGCCATGCACATGGAGCCGGCGATTGCCATAAAGGCGGAGTAATCGTAAGGGATTAGGGAGTAGGGTTTTAAACAGTTATTAAGATGAAAGTTTATTTATTATTAGCTATGTATTTGATTGGGGCTTCGGTGCATTCCGCCTTCGGGCAGGATATTGCCACAGCCTTGCAACCTGATCAGGAGAGGGGCACCGGGATGGTGCTCACTCTTGATGAGGTGATGATGCGGGCGCGTAGCCACAGTGTGGATGCCGAGGTGGCCCTGAACCAGCTCAGAAGCTCTTATTGGGCCTACCGTTCATACCGTGCCGAACTGCTGCCGGAGATGACTTTCACCGGCACAGTACCCTCTTACCGCAAACAGTACAGTCCGTACATGAACGATGCGGGAAGCTACAGTTTCGTGCCCAACAATTATCTCCAGATGAATGGTGAGGTGTCGGTGGCACAGAACATCTGGCTCACCGGCGGCAAGGTGGCCGTGAATACGTCGCTCGATTTCTACCGCCAGTTAGGGGAGGGGGCCTTCAACCGATACATGTCGATTCCGGTGGCCATAACCCTTTCGCAGCCAATATTCGGCGTGAACAATATAAAATGGGACCGCAAGATTGAGCCGGTGAGATATGAGGAGGCCAAGGCACAGTTTCTCAGTGCGTCGGAAGATGTGGCGCATACGGCCATAAATTATTATTTCTCACTGCTCATGGCCAAAGAGAACCATATGATAGCCCTGCAGAACCTTGACAATGCAAGCCGACTTTACGAAGTGGCCAAGGAGAAGCGCGAGATGGGCCGCATAAGTCAGAACGACCTTCTGCAGATGGAGCTCAACCTGCTGAATGCCAAGAGCGACCTCACCGACTGCGAGAGCAATCTCAAAAGCAATATGTTTCAGCTCTGTACTTTCCTCGATTACGATTCCAACACGATGATTGAGCCCGAGATACCGCTTGATGTGCCGGATGTTGAGATAAATTATGCCGATGCGTTGGAGAAAGCGTTGGCCAACAATAAGTTTGCGAAGACAATGCTCCGTGCGCAGTTGGAGGCCGACTATGAGGTTGCCAAGGCAAAAGGGGCGCAGCGCGAGATTTCGCTCTTCGCCCAGATAGGCTATACCGGCACCAACCATGACTTTGCCGGGAGCTACCACAATCTCCGCGACAACCAGGTGGTTGAGATAGGGTTTGAGATTCCTATCCTTGACTGGGGGCGCCGCAAGGGTCAGGTGAAGGTGGCCGAGAGCAACCGTAAGCTTGTGGAGAGTCAGGTGCGTCAGGAGAACATGAACTTCAGCCAGAATATCTTCATACTCGTGGAGCGTTACGGCAACCAGCTCCGCCAGCTGCAGACTGCCAAACGGGCCGATGAGATAGCGCAGCAACGTTACGCCACAAATGTGGAGACCTATCTCATAGGGAAGATCTCCACACTCGACCTCAACGACTCCCGTGTGAAAAAGGATGAGGCGAGGAGAGAATATGTGAATGAGCTATATCTCTTCTGGTCATACTATTACCAGATACGCTCACTCACATTGTGGAATTTCGAGAAGAATTGCGGAATTGATGCGGATTTTGAAAAAATTTTGTAATTTTGACGCATGATTCTGATAATTGACGATGACAGCGCGATCCGTATGTCGCTCAGTCTGCTGCTCAAGCGGGCCGGATACCAGGTTGACTCAGTATCAACCCCCGACGAGGCGTTGCAGAAAGTGAGAAGGACGGCTTACGATCTTATACTCATGGATATGAACTATTCCCTCTCCACCACCGGTGAAGAGGGGATTGAGCTTTTGCGCAAGACGAAGATTTTCCAGCCCGACACGCCGGTTATCCTGATTACGGCGTGGGGAAGCATAGAATTGGCTGTGGAGGGTATGAAAGCCGGAGCATATGATTTTGTCACAAAGCCCTGGAATAATCTTGTGCTCCTGCAGCGTATAGAGACAGCTCTTTCCCTCAATTCGGCTGAAGAGGAGCCGGTTGAGGAGAATACCGGCTTCAGACGTGGCGGTATAATAGGTAACAACCGTAATCTCGTGGAACTTCTCCAGACTGTGGAGCGCATAGCCCCCACTGATGCCCCGGTGCTGATCTTAGGTGAGAACGGCACCGGAAAGGAGATGATAGCCAACGCGATACATATCAACAGCAAACGCCGTGACAATCCTTTTGTGATGGTGAATTTAGGAGGTGTGTCGCAGTCGTTGTTCGAGAGTGAGATGTTCGGTCATGCCAAAGGTGCCTTCACGGGAGCTGTGGCAGCCCGCAAGGGACGGTTTGAGGTGGCCGACAAGGGAACAATCTTTCTTGACGAGATTGGCGACCTTGACATGAGTTGCCAGGTGAAACTGCTGCGTGTGCTTCAGCAGCATACGTTCGAGCCATTGGGTGAGAGCCGCCCCCGCAAGGTTGACATACGCGTGGTGTGCGCCACCAACGCCGACCTTCCCGCCATGGTGGCCGACCGGACATTCCGTGAGGATCTCTTCTACCGTATTAATCTGATAACGCTTCATCTGCCGGCTTTGCGCGAGCGACGCGATGACATCCCTCTGTTGGTGCGCCATTTCATGAAGGAGGTGTCACGCTCGCATGGCCTCGACTTGCCGGAGATATCGTCAGAGGCAATGGAGTGGCTCACGCGCCTTCCATATCCCGGCAATATCCGTCAGCTGAAGAATATGGTTGAACGTGCCGTGCTGATAGGTGGTCAGCATCTCGGCAGGGAGGCTTTCGCCGGTATGACCGGTGGGGATAGCCCGGAGAGTGAGAGTCTGCGAGCCTCCGGCACCCTCGACGATATGGAGAAGCAGGCTATAACAGAGGCTCTCAAGGAGGCCGACGGTAATATGGCAAGAGCCTCAAGGATATTGGGAGTGACACGCCAGACCCTCTACCGCCGTCTTGAGAAATACGGACTTAGATAATCGCGGATATGAGGAAATGGCTTTTCATTGCATTGATGCTCAGTATAGTGGCTACAATTGTATTGACAGCGGTGTTGCCAGAGGGGGAACGCCGGTGGATATATGTCAGCGGCGGGTTGTCGTTGGTGGTTTCACTGCTCCTTTTGCGTTCGGTGATATTGCCCGGCGAGAGGGTGGCGCGTGGCATGGAGTTGCTTCGGGCTCAGGATTTCAACAACCGTCTCACAAATGTGGGACAGTATGATGCCGACAGGATTGTTGGTCTGTTCAACTCTATGATTGACAGGCTCCGCAACGAAAGGCTCCGCAACTTGGAGCAGGAGAGTTTCCTGAAACTGCTTATAGATGCTTCACCCATGGGGGTTGTGATGCTCGATTTTGACGGCCATATCTCCATGGTGAACAGTTCATTTCTCCGCATCACCGGGCTACCGGCGGGTATTGATATGATAGGGAAGAGGGTCAACCAGCTTGGGAGTGAGTTGGCTGCCAAGATGGAGGATGTGGAATTAGGCACCAATACGGTGCTGCGCACCGGCGATGTCATGATGTATCGCTGTTATCATCTCAGTTTCATACAGACCGGATTCAGACGACGGTTCTATCTGCTGGAGAGTCTCACTGAGGAGGTGATGAAAGCTGAGAGGAACGCTTATGAGAAGGTTATAAGGATAATATCGCACGAGGTGAACAACACCATGGGTGGCGTTCGCTCGGTGCTTGAGACCATAGGGATGGTCAGTGAGGATGAGGATATAAGGGAGGTTGTGGAGAGTTGCGACGACCGTTGCGACAAGATGTGCCGATTTGTAAGTTCGTATGCAGATGTGGTGAGGGTTCCCGATCCGGTAAAGACAAGTGTCGACCTCAATGTGGAATTGGAGAAGATGGTACCTTTCCTGCAGCAGATGACCCGTGAGGGGATAGCCCTGATAGCGGAGTTGCCGGATGATGAGGTTATGGCTTCTATAGACGTATCCTTGATGGAGCAGGTGATAGTGAATATTGTCAAGAATGCCTGTGAGAGTATAGATGGGGATGGATGGGTAAGGATCAGCACCTCGTTAAAAGAGAATGGGAAGCCGGTGTTGGAAATCAGCAACAACGGGCGTCAGATAACGGAGGAGGAGTCCGCTCAATTGTTCAGGCCCTTCTTCACCACCAAGAGAGATGGAAAAGGTATCGGGCTGACACTGATAAGCGAGATTCTGAAGAAACATGGTGCCACGTTCACGCTGCGCACCACCTCCGACGGCATTACCCGCTTCCGGATTTGTTTCCAATAAAACAGGGATGTGCAGTCGCACATCCCTGTTTTATTGGAAAATGATTGAGTTGTTACTTCACGAGGAGTTTGGCTGTCTGGCCTGAGGCCCGGATTATGTAAAGGCCGGGGAGGCTGACGTTCAGGATTACGGTGCCGTCGGAAGAGGCATTCCCGGAAGCGATGGCTTTACCTGCCAGATCGAATGCCCGGGCTTCTGAACCTTCTGTTAGACCTGAAACAATTATGTTGCCATTCTCTGCAGTGCAATCCAAGGAATTGCTGTCGGTCGTGATAGCTACCGCTCCCGAGTTGCCACCTTTTACCTTGAAGGTGATGATGCCGTCGGTCTCGGCTATATCCGTGATGGGAGTCTCAAGATCCTCCTTTGCCCAGGTCTCCATGGCCGGATTAGAGTTGTAGGTGAATTCAGTCTTTTTGGTGAGTCCAGGGAAGGAATAGGTGCGTTCCTGTGACACGCTGGCCTCCACGATGTCGACATACTGATGGTTCTTGGTGTTGTTGACTTCGTTCCTGTCCCAGACAGCATCATTATAGTCGATGTGCCAGATCAGCATACCATGCCAGGGGATATATTTGTCCCAGCTTGTTTTCTGACGGTTCTCGAAAAGGAAGTACTCGTTGGGATTGGAGGTATTGACTATGGCAGCCACATTCTCACCGATTGCCGGAAGCGAGATATCGGCCGCTTTGTCGAGAACCATAGGTTCTATCCAACCCAAGGCGTAACGCTCAAAAGCGGAATAGAGAGGAGGTGTGCAACCGTTGTTGTTATACGGTCCCACATCCATCACCGACCATGAACCGGGTGTCGTGGGAGCGGCCGCCCCTTTCTGGTCGAAAGTGTCATAAAGGTCGGGGAGACCCATCACATGCGAGAACTCATGGATGAATGTGCCCACACCGTCAGGACGAGTCCCCTCCCATTCGTTGGAGCATGCGTAGCGGTCAAGCTGCACGCCGTCAAACATATACTGGGCCGCCGGGAAGGCATATGTGATATTGTAGGCATGTGGCCAGATTGTGTCATCGTCACCTCCTGAAGCCTCTCCACGACCGGCGTAGAAGACGAAGACATTGTCGATGATGCCGTCGCCGTCGCGGTCATACTCCGAGAAATCAATCTCGTCGTCGATAAGTTCACAGGCTTCGATAATCATCCGTTCCGGGTTCTTGTCATTGCCGTAGCGGTCGTTCCCCCCGTAATAAGACATGTTGCGGGAGAGAGTCACCGGGCCGTAGACGTCAAACTCCGGACGGAATGCATTCATCGAGCTTTCGATGAAATACTCACGTGCCGACCCCGTTCCCTTGTAATCCGAGAAACCATCCTCATTGAGCATACGCGAGAAATAGTCGGCGGGATTCTGTACAGTCATCTTTACGTCGTTATACTCCACGAGAATTACCAGACCCTTCTGGTCGCCATAGGCCGGATATGATGCGTCAGGGAAAAGTCCGGGGCCAAGGGGATACGGAGCCTGCGAGCTGTTGTCGGCGGCACGCGTCTTCAGACGGGTTTTCAAAGTCTCTTCGGCGGGGGTAAACTTTGACAAAGTTGCTCTCTTGGCGAGACGTTCGCGCACTTTTGTCATGTCGACGCTCTGCACAAAAGCCTCCGCTCTTGAATCGCGTGGAGCGGAGAGGCGGAACTCCGACTTCACCAAAGCTCCATCTTCGGCTGCGTCAGCATAATAGAATGTTCCCTTATCGTTGGTCAGAAGGTAGCCATCCTCACTCAGATAGAAATGGGCACGTTCGTCGCCGCAGAGACGCACCTTCACCTCAGAGCCGTCAGGCTGCGTGTAGGTGATGAGGCCCGGTTTAGCCGGCACGGCTGAGGCCGCGGCCGCCATACATAAGGCTATGCTGGAAAGTATTATTCGTTTCATACTCTATGCTTTTTGGTTGAATATTGTCAAGCAACCGCAAATATACAACAGATTGTCCAATAAAAAAAATTCCATGTCATCAAACATGGAATTTTTTTGCCGTAGGTCACACTTCCAAGGGTGTGCGTCTCGTCAATGGGCATAAATCATCTCCACCTTGCCTACAGGGAGAGATGCGCTCAGAAGCACCGGGATGCGGCTGTTGGTAGCCACTTCGGCATGAACCGGATAGCCGGTCATGGCTCCGTTGTAGCTGTATTCGAATTCCACCGAATAGGTGGGGTAGGTTACACCGGTGGCTGTGTAGGAAGACTTTCCGTTGTAAGTGACCTTCACGCTCTGGGGAGTGCCACCCGCCACAGCGATGGGCAATGTGAAACTGGAGCCTTCGGTCATCGACTCGAAATCAAATTCATGGAAATAGTAGAACATCCCCAACATATCAGCCGTGACAGTTATGGCCTCCATCGTGTTTGCGCTTGCATCAAGCGAGCCTTCCCCCTTGATGTTCTTGTAGTTGGCCGGATCAGTGGGATTGAAGTGCCCGCTGCGGTAGACGGTTACCTTCGGTTTGAGGTACCATCCGTTTTCATAAGTGACTGTCTCCTTACTATAAGGAGAGGCCGGGGTCATGGTTGCATGGAGGGTGTCGCTGACGCAGAACACGCGGCCATCCCAGGGGATACTGCTGCCGTCGAGGGTCCCCTTGAAACTGTCGCCCGATGATTCGAGCGTAACTGTGCCATGGGCAATCATCACATCGATGAGCCCCCAGTGGTAATGAACATCATATGATATCTCCTGAGAGGGAATATTCACCTGTGCTTTCCCGAAAAGGAAGCTGAGAAGTGCGAACACCAAAAGTAAATCTCTTTTCATAGTATAATACGTTAAAATATCTATAATTCTAACGTACGGATCATCAAAAGGTTTTTCCCACACGCCGCATTTACATACGGCTTCCGATTACAAGAAGGAGAAGGCTGACGAGCAGCACACTGAGGTCGACGAGTTTCGGTTTGATATTCTTCTCATGGAGAGCGATGACTCCATACATGAAACTGACAATCACGCTGCCGCGCCGGATCATCGAGACAATGGCCACCATCGAGCCTTCAAGCGAGAGGGAGTAGAAGTAGGCCATGTCGGCCACGGTGAGGAAGAGGGCTATGCAAGGTATTGTCCAGCGCCACTGGAAGTGGTCGCCCCCCACTGCGCGGTTGCGCCGTAGCAGGGAGATGACAGTCACCATTATAAAGCATTGATAGAGTGAATACCAGGCCTGCACCTCAATCGGGGCATATGATCTGAGGAGATACTTGTCGTAGAGGGCGCTTACGGCGCCCAACATCGTGGCTCCAATCGACATCCATATCCATTTGGAATGCCGGAAAGAGAACCCCTCCTTCGCGCCTATGCGCGATATAAATAGGAGAGAGGCGAAGCCGAGCGCGATACCGGTCCACTGCACCCAGTTGAGACGTTCGCCGAAGATAACCAGCGCACCCACGAGCACAATCACGGGGCGGGAGGCATTGATAGGACCCTGCACCGTGAGCGGAAGGTGTTTGATGGCGAAATAGCCCAACAGCCAGGAGCCGAGCACGATGAACGATTTCAGAAGAATCTGCAGATGTCCCGTGAGCGAGTTGCCGAATCCGTAATTCCCCCGGATGATATCACCGATAAGGAAAGGTGACATATACAAGGCGCCGAACACCGTGTTGAGCATGAGCACCATCAGCACATCGTTGCGACGCACCGACAGTTTCTTGAACACGTCATAGAAGCCGAGACATAGGGCGGAGAGGAGTGCTAAGAAAATCCACATGATGAAAAGAGCGGTTATGAGGGGTTGAAAAACGGGTGCAAAGTTAAGAAAAAAGGGCGAGAAAGGCTGTTTAAAAACAATTTTTCAAAAATAATCAGAGAAACCAACATTTTTTGAAGAAAGTTTTGCTGAAATTTTTCTTTAATCGGGAATTATTCTTTAAATTTGCAACCACATACCTAAGTCATAAGTTTTTATCAATATGGCAAAGAAACTTCAGATCAGAGACTTGACGCTGCGCGACGGCCAGCAGTCATTGTTCGCAACTCGTTTGAAACAGGAGAATGTCGACAAGCTTCTCCCACTTTATCGCGAGGCCAAGTTTTATATAATGGAAGTCTGGGGCGGAGCCGTTCCTGACTCAGTGATGCGTTATCTCGGGGAGAGCCCCTGGGATCGTCTTCGCTCGTGCTCAAAGGAGATGAAGGGAATCTCGCTCCTTTCGGCCCTGTCACGCGGACGCAACCTCTTCGGCTACGTTCCCTATCCCGATTCAGTGCTCGAGGGCTTCTACAAGAAAGCTGTCGAGAATGGCCTGAACGTGATGCGTATCTTCGACGCTCTCAATGATATCAACAATATCAAGAGCTCAATCAAGATGATCAACGACCTCGACGGTTACAACGGCAATGTCACCATAGCCGATACCGCCGTATGCTATACCATCGACCCCAAGGGTACACCCGAGGAGGAGAAGATCTTCACCGATGACTATTTCGTCAACAAGGCAGTCGAGATGGAGAAACTCGGCGCGAAGATGGTCACTCTCAAGGATATGGCAGGTCTTGTGAATCCTTCACGCATCTACGCTCTGATGCCCAAGCTGAAAGCCGCGCTCAAGGTGCCCGTTGATTTCCATACCCACTGCACACCTGGCTACGGTCTTGCCTCAGTGCTGACAGCCATCATCCAGGGTGTTGATATTGTCGACACCAATATCTGGTGGTTTGGCGGCGGCTCTGCCGCTCCGGCCATCGAGCTTGTCGACATCTTCTGCAAGAAGCTCGGAATAGAGATCGAGGCAGATATGGAGGCTGTGGCCAAGATCCGTCACGAGCTCAAGGATGCTCGCAAGGCGCTTGCAGCCTTCGACCTCAACAAGGATAAGTGGCAGAAAGACTTCGATGAGGCGTTTGCTGTCATGCCCGCTGAGATCGACGCCGAGTTCGACCGCGCCATCGAGGCTGCCAAGGCCGACAAGGAGGAGGAACTTCTCGACGCATGCCATAAGATAGAGGCTTATTTCGGCTTCCCGAAACCGAACGAGATTGTAAAGAATGCCGAGGTTCCGGGTGGTATGTATTCAAACATGGTTGCCAACCTCCGCGCCCTCAACGCCGAGGATGTGCTTGAGGAGGCCATGGCCCTCATCCCGACAGTGCGTCGCGACGCCGGTCTGGTGCCCTTGGTTACACCTACCAGCCAGATTGTAGGCTCGCAGGCTGTAAACGTGGCTCTTGACCGTCGCAACGGCAAGGCTGACTATACAAGCAAGAACAATCAGTTCATCGGTCTTGTGAAGGGTGAATATGGCACAACTCCGGTTCCCGTTGATCCGAAGTTCCGCGAGCAGATCACAGGCAGCGCAGAGGAGAAGCCTTACAATGTGGCTTCATACAAGACTCCCGAGAATCCTGAGCTTGCACAGTTCGGCGGTGTGAAACTTGCCCAGAACGAGGAGGAATTCCTTCTTCTCGAGCTCCTTCCGGCTGTAGCCAAGACATATCTCACCAACAAGCGTAAAGCAGAGTTTGATGCCAATCCGGTTGCCGCTCCCAAGGCTGAGGCTGCCAAGGCAGCTGCCAACGGCGATGTTACCGGTCCGGTGTTCTGCGCTCCGATGGGTGGCACAGTAATGAGCATCAAGGTAAAGCCCGGCGACACCGTAAAGCCCGGCGACACAGTGCTCGTATATGAGGCCATGAAGATGGAGAACGACCTCGCCTGTGATCTCGGCGGCGTTGTTAAACAGGTGCTTGTGAATGAGGGTGACGTTATGGCCACCGACCAGCCCCTGATTGAGTTCGAAGGTGCAGGTGCAGCCGCTGCTGCAGCTCCTGCCGGAGCACCGGCAGCCGAGGGTCCCATCATGTTGGCTCCGATGGGCGGCACAGTACTTTCATTCGCTGTGAAACCCGGCGATGCAGTAAAGGCAGGTGATACAGTATTGGTATACGAGGCGATGAAGATGGAGAACAATCTCGCAGCCGACCGCGACGGCGTGATTGCCAAGCTTCTCATCGGCGAGGGTGAGGTAATGGCCACCGACCAGCCTATCATCCAGTTTGCCGGCGAAGGCGCGGCTCCTGTAAAGGCAGCGGCTCCTAAGGCAGCTCCGAAGCCTGTTGCCCATAAGGTAGAGAAAGTTGCTGACGTGAAGGTTGATCCGGTAGCCGGATTCGACGTCAACAAGGCTCTTCATCCCATAGAGGGTGGCTCAGGCAACGCTCCCGCCACACTGTTCCATCGTCCGGGCGACAACACAATCCGTCTCGCTCCCGGCACTACGCTCGACATCAACGTGGCTCCTGATGGAACAATCAGCATCCACATAGCCTGCGGAAAATAATATCTGACTGAAAGAGTGTTTCGATAGAACACACTCCAAAGCATAAATAAAGAAAGAGAGGCAAGTATCGCAACTGCCTCTCTTTCTGTTTTTATTTAGAGATATTCTTAGGGCGCTTAATCTTCGGGATACCGCATATTCTCTTCGCCTATATGCAGGAGCACCTCGTCAAGAAATTTCCGGGCCGTAGCTTTGGCAGCGGGAAGGTCGTTGAAGGTATAATTGCCGCAGTCGCGGGGAGTGGCACCGGGAATCTCACCCTCGAAACCGGCGATGAAGCTGAACATATCGGTGAGCAGCGGGATTATATCAGCCGGTTGCAATTCGCCTTGCATTAGAAGGTAAGAGCCTGTGCAGCAACCCATAGGTCCCCAATATACGATACGGTCGCTCCAGTCGGCACGGTTGCGCAGGTAGGTGGCCGCCAGGTGCTCGATGGTGTGTAGGGCCTCGGGTGAAACGGCATCCTGACGGTTAGGCTCGGTGAGCCTGACATCGAAAGTGGTTATCACATCCCCCTTGGGGGTGGTGTCGCGTCTTGACACATATACTCCTCTGAGCAGACACTCATGGTTGATTGTGAAACTTGCTATTTTTTTCATTGTCCTATATTGTCGTTATTAACACTGGGAAAATTTTTTCACAAAGTTAAATCTTTTTTAGGGAAATTCTTCCCGATTAATTGTTTTTAAAGTATATTTGCAATCTGAACTCATTAACAAGGCATTTGAATCTGATGTGTGGCTTAACTTAAGTGGATGAACCCAAAGAAGTTTTTACAGGCAGACTCTTATGCTAAACCGATAACTCAAACTCAATTTTATATGAAAACTACGTCTATTTTTGCAGCTGCAGCCGGCTGTCTTCTCCTCCTCTCCTCATGCGGAGGTTCGGCCACCAAAGAGACAGCTGCCGACACAGCAGTTACAGTTGATAACGAAGCCTTCTACGCCACCCAGCCGGTTGCGTGCGGTCAGTATCGTGCGGTAAGTTACGATATCACCGGGGAGAAAGCCAGAAAGGGTAAATTTGATGGCCGCATACTTGCCGCCATTGCACCGGCAGCCTCAGGCGACCCATCCGCACTCTATGTGTTTGAGAACGGCAACCGCACGAAAATCAATTACAAGGTGATTCTCAAGGCACCCTTCGAGAAGAACGACAGCGGCGTATACCAGACAGTCGACACAAATGACCTCCCCGTCACCATCTCGACCGACAGCACCGTATACACTCTCAGCTTCCAGCGCAAAGATGAGAAGATCAATATCGGTTTCGAATCTAACCCGATGAACACCGGCACTTATATCGAAATGATCGAGCGCATCAACAACACCAGCAAGAAATAAGCTTGCCGGAATAGCAAACCGTATATGAGCGGGGGGACGCAAGATCCTCCCGCTTTATTTATGCAAAACTCAAATAGGGGTAAATGAGACTATAATTCTGACTTTTAGACAAACGGAAAACCTTAGGAAATATATAATTTTGCAACTTGAAAAACAACGGCGGTGAAGACCCGCCGGTAAGTTTAAATATTTTTCAGACTTTCTTGATGAAAACGATTTTGAGATTACTTGCGATAGGGATGTGTGGAAGCCTGATTGCAAGCTGTGGAGGAAGTGAAGAGAAGCAGGCCGCGAAGGCTCCCTCCTGCCACAACGTGTTTGTCACCACCCCTCATGTGACGGGTGGGGGTGACGTGTTCAGATACCCCGCCACCGTCGAGGAGGCGCGTACACTCTCCGTAGGGTTCAAGACCCCGGGCCAGATCAAACGTCTGTTGGTGAAGGAGGGTGATCATGTGAGGGCCGGCCAGCTCTTAGCTGTGCTCGACACAGTTGACTATGCCTTGGGTGTGAACCAGCTGAGAGTGCAGTATGAGCAGATGCTTTCGGAATTCGGAAGGCAGAAGCAGCTTCATGCCGCAGGGAACATGAGCGACAATGATTTCGAGAAGGTGCAGGCCGGACTCCGCCAGCTTGCCCTCAATCTCAAGATGAATCAGAATAAACTCGATTACTGTAAGCTCTATGCCCCCTCCTCAGGAGTGATAACCTCCAAAAACTTTGAATATAACGAGATGGTTGATGCCGGCACACCCGTATTCGAGCTGATGGACAACAGTCATCTTGAAGTGGTGGCCGACATACCGGTGAGCACATATATGCAGCGTCAGAATTTCAAGGAGTTCAAGGGGAGTTCCTCACTCGCTCCCGGAGAGACGTACCGGCTGTCGATGCTGAGTCTCACCCCGAAAGCCGACAATAACCAGCTGTATCAATTGAAGATGGTGCTCTCATCGCCCGGCTCCCATCTCACACCCGGCCAGGACCTCAACATAGAGATAGTGACCGAGGGACGTAACGACGGGCCCGAGATTGCAGCCGTGCCATTGAGCGCGGTGCTTGAACGCGACGGGAAAAGCGGGGTATGGAGCGTAAACCCGAAGGATTCCACAATCAGTTTTGTGACTGTGGCCCTGAGCGGCACCGGCGAGAACGGTATGGTGACCGTCACCTCCGGCATAACACCCGGCATGACCATAGTCCGTGCAGGTGTGCATCATCTCACAGATGGAGAGAGGGTAAACATACTTACCGAAGAATCACCCACCAACCCCGGAAATGTGATTTGAGATGGAGAGGATGACAAAGTTTTTCATGAGCCGCCAGACCCTTTTCTGGTCGCTCGTGGTCGGTATCCTTCTGATGGGTGTGATCAGCTACATGCGGATGCCCAAACTCGAGGATCCGGCGGTGCCGATAAAACAGGTGAGTGTGGTGGCCCTCTATCCCGGAGCGGATGCCCATACGGTTGAGCTGACCGTGGCACAACCTCTGGAGGATGCCCTCCGCACACTCCCCGACGTGAATAAGATCAAGACCGAGTGCCGTGCCGGACAGGCTATGGTGATTGTGGAGTTCAAGAAAGAGACCCCCATCTCCGAGATAGAGCAGCATTTCGACATAGTGAGGCGGAAGGCGTCGGATATAGCTCTGACCCTGCCGCAGGGTTGCATGGAGCCGATGGTAATCGACGACATGATGGACGTCTACGGCCTCTTCTACGCCTTCAAAGGTGACGGTTACTCCCTCACCGAGATGGAGAAGTATGCAAAATTGCTGCGCAGGGAATTGCTGACAGTGCCCGGTGTGAAACGCATCAATATCGGCGGCACAAAGAGCGAGGTGATCAACATAGAGTTCACGCCCGAGCAGCTGAAGCGTAACGGGCTGATGCCCACGCAGCTGATGATGGCGCTGCAGAGCGTGACGTCGCCTGTGGATGCCGGAACGGTGGAGAGCGACCCCACGCGCATGAGGATAGAGGTGACCGAGGGTGTGACGTCGGCCGAGGATGTGGCCGACCTTCTCCTCGACACCCCCGAAGGGAAGAAGGTGCGTCTCGGCGACGTGGCCAAAGTGACACGCACCTACACCACCCCCTCACGCAATCAGTTTTTCGTGCATGGGGAGCCCGCCCTCACTATGGCGATAACCCTCGATAACTCCGCGATTGTTCCGGATGTTGGTAAAGCGGTGGATGCCAAGATGGAGGAGGTGATGCAGCGTATGCCTGTGGGGATGGAGACAGAGAAAATCTTCTTCCAGCCCGACAAGGTTGATGAGGCGATGAACGGCTTCATGCTCAATCTCCTTGAATCAGTGCTGATAGTGGTGGTGATACTCATGATATTCATGGGTTGGAAAGCCGGATTCATAATAGGATTCGGGCTTGTGCTCACCGTCGCCCTCTCCTTCCCGATACTCTCGACGCTCGGCACCACACTGCAGCGTATCTCACTCGGCGCGTTCATCGTGGCGATGGGTATGCTGGTTGACAACTCCGTTGTGATTATGGATGGTATATTGGTTGACCGTCAGAGGGGACTGCCGCGTTCGCAATATCTCTACCGCATAGGCAAGAACACCGCGTGGCCCCTGTTAGGCGCCACAGTCATAGCGGCCTCCACGTTCCTTCCTATCTATATGTCGCCCGGTTCGACAGGTGAATTTGCGGGCGACCTCTTCCTTGTGATCTGTGTGTCGCTTATGGTGAGCTGGGTATTGGCCCTGATACAGGTGCCGGTGTGTGCCAACCGCTGGATCAAGGATGCCGGTCCGATGCTCGTGCGCGAGGCGGAGACAGCCAATCCTCCGGGACGCTTCTACCGCTGGATGCGCCGACTCATAGAATGGCTCATCGGTCACCGCACATTGGCGACGATAGCGGCCATCTGTATATTCGGGGCGGCTTGTTTCCTGGCAGGTAGTCTGCGTCAGGTATTCTTCCCCGATTTCGATTACAAGCAGTTTGTTGTGGAATGCTACTTCCCCGGAGTCAATGATCCTGAAGTCGTGGCCGACCGTATGCTTGAGCTCGCCGATTCGGCAGCCTCCAATCCGGAGGTGGAGCGTGTGGCGGTAAGCACCGGTGGCGCTCCTGCCCGTTACTGCTTCGTGCGCCCGATGCCCTCGGGAGGCGACAACTACGCCGAACTGATAATAGACTGCAAAGACTTCAAGACGATGAACCGGATGACAGATGTTGTGAGGCAGCAATTGCGCGATATAGCGCCCGATGCCTATATCCGCACCCGTCATTACAACTTCTCGATAAGCTCGACACACACTGTTGAGGTGGAGTTTACCGGTCCCGACCCTGTTGTGCTGCGTCAACTGGCCCGTCAGGCCGAGGATATAATGAGGGAATGTCCGCTTGTCGATCCCTACAGTGTGCAGAACAACTGGTATCCGCGTGGCAAGGAACTCACCTACAGCTTCTCTCAAAGTGCGGCACAGAGGGCCGGAGTGAGCCGCACCGATGTGGGTAATGCCCTGAAAGCGGCCGGCGACGGCTACGCGGTGGGGGTGTTCAATGATGGCGACAAGATGATACCTATCCAGATAACGATGCGTAATCCTGATGGCACGCGTCCGGCGTCACTTTCGGCCATACCCGTATGGAGCACAGCCAACATGCACCTTGATCCGGCTGCCATACAGGGTATGATGACTGGCGCCTCCTCACCTGCTGAGTTGGGTAGAGACCTCTTCCGCACCACACTCCTCTCGAATGTGGTTGACTCTGCCTCCATGACCTGGAGCGAGGATTTCGTCTACCGTTACAACGGTCAGCGAGCCATACAGGCAGAGTGCGACCCCGACCCCCTCAACAAGAATGCCACACCTGCCAAGGTGGAGGCAGCCATCGCCGAGCGGATAAATGCCATACAATTGCCCGTGGGATACTCTATGAGATGGGTAGGGGAGGGTGACACCTCAAAGGAATCGAACGAGATACTGTTGGGATTCCTGCCGATGATGCTCATGATAATATTCGTGGTGCTTCTCCTCCTCTTCAACAACTGGCGCAAGCTCTTTGTGGTGCTCGTATGCTTCCCGTTCGTATTGTGCGGAATAGTGCCGATGCTCCTTCTCACCGACACCCCCTTCACCTTCCTTGCCATACTCGGTTTCATGGGTCTGATAGGTATGATGGTGAAGAACTCGATTGTGCTGCTCGATGAGATAACGAGGCTCACCACAGAGGAGGCCGTAGAGGAGTATGAGGCTGTGGTTAGAGCCACATTGAGCCGTGTGCGTCCGGTGATGCTGGCCTCATTCACCACCATCCTGGGCATGATACCGTTGATATCGGATGCCATGTACGGGTCGTTGGCCGTGACCGTAATCGGAGGTCTGGCGGTGGGCACAATCGTGACACTGCTTCTGCTGCCGATATTCTATTCAATGTTGTTCCGTGTAAAGAAACCAGCAAATGCTTAAGAAATATATACTTGCGGCTGCCGTGCTGACAACGGCGGCCGCCGCCCAGGCTCTGACACTCGATGTGAAGAGTTGCGTGGAGATGGCGGTCAAGGCTTCTGAAAACCTAAAATCGGCCGATAATTCGGTTGAACAGGCACGTCTGCAGAAGGAGGTTGCCCATACGGCCTATCTGCCGAATCTCAGCGGCAACGGTGTGCTTGCCTGGAGTCTGCCCGACTCCAAATATGAGGATATGGGTATGACGCTCCAGATGCGCGGGGTGTATATGGCAGGACTGAGCATAACCCAGCCAATATATGCCGGTGGGCGTATTGTGGCGGCCAACAAGATGGCCTCGATAGGGAAGATAGCCGCCGCCGAGCAACGACGTCTCACATATGACAAACTGAAGGCCGACGCCGAGACCTCTTACTGGACCTACGTGGCGGTGCTTGAGAAGGTGGAGATGATGAAGAGTTACAAGGCACTCGTTGACACCGCCTATGCGCGCACAAAGACCGCTGTAGATGCCGGCATGGCCAAGCGTAACGACCTTCTCCGTGTGGAGGCCCGTCGGTCGCAGGTGGAGTATCAGTTGGCTCAGGTGGAGAGTGGCGCCGACCTTTGCCGTATGTCGCTTTGTGCCCTTCTCAATATAGATGATGCCACACCCATTACTCCCGCAGATGAGAGTGTGCCTGTGGAGATTCCAGCTGGATTGGGTGATTATAATCTGAACGACCGTCCCGAGATGCAGCTTCTTGATGCGGATATCAGAATCAAGGAGGAGCAGGTCAAGATTACCAGGGCTGACTATCTCCCCACGCTTGGAGCATCGGCAGGCTGGACAGCCTACGGCAATATGAAGATAAAGGGTATGACGCAGGCTCCCGACGGAAGCTACGTGCCGATGTCGCAGAATATCCACGACAACGGCTTCAATATAATGCTCTCGCTGCAGGTGCCCATCTTTCACTGGGGTGAGGGTGTGAAGAAGGTCAGGGCCGCCAAGATAGATGTCGAGAATGCCCGTCTTTCGCTCGACTACAACCGACGCATGCTCAATCTTGAGGTGCAGCAGGCCATATCGAACGTTGTGACAGGTGAGGGTCTGCTGAGGTCGGCCGAGGTGGCTATGAAACAGGCCCAGGCCTCGCTCGATGAGACGACCCAGAGCTACAGGTTAGGTATGTGTACGCTCACCGATATGCTCGATGCCCAGAGCCAGTGGCATACCTCACGGTCGAATCTGATCGAGGCCCAGACGCAGTTGCGGATATATGTGATAGATTACCAGCGGGCCACGGCAACTATCTGAAAGCGGACCGCATATAAACAGATAGGGTGATACGTTCAAACGTATCACCCTATCTGTTTTAATCCATTAAGATTTACCGGAGTGAGGGATTATCTGCGACAGAATCCGATCGCCTCACGGCATTTGTCGGAGATCCATTTCCAGTCGGCAGCCGCGATTACGTTGGCCGGGAAGAGCTTGGAACCCATACCCACGGCAAAGACACCGGCCTTGAACCAACCGGAGAGATTCTCCTCAGATGGCTCGACGCCACCGGTGACCATGATCTTAGACCATGGCATAGGTGCGAGAAGCCCTTTCACCATCTTCGGCCCAAGCACATCACCCGGGAAGAGCTTGCAGACATCGCATCCCGCCTCCTGGGCGAAACCTACCTCGCTCACACTTCCGCAGCCGGGAATGTAGGGCACACCACGGCGGTTGCACACCTTGGCCACTTCCGGATTGAAGAGGGGGCCCACTACGAAATCGGCGCCCAACTGCATATAGAGGGCCGCTGTGGCGGGTTCAACCACAGAGCCGACACCGAGAGCCATCTCCGGGCATTCCTCAGCCACAAATTTGGAAACTTCAGCGAAGACCTCATGGGCGAAGTCGCCACGATTGGTGAACTCGAAAAGACGGATACCGCCGTCATAGCATGCTTTCACCACAGCTTTCGCCACTTCAGCATTATTGTTATAGAATACAGGCACCACAGGCACTGCGGCCATCTTGTTGAGCACGGAGAGTTTATTATTTCTTGCCATATTGTTATTGAGTCTTGAATAGGGTTATATCAGGTTGGCCGGAATCAGCGCTGCACACGTCCGTTGGCGCTGCCTCCGGCAAGAGCTTTCACCTCAGCCTCGGTCACGAGGTTGAAGTCGCCCGGAATAGTCTGTTTGAGAGCTGAGGCTGCCACGGCGAACTCGAGAGCCTCACCCTGGGTGGGCATCGTGAGCAGACCATGTATCAGACCGCCCGAGAAGGAGTCGCCGCCACCGACGCGGTCGACAATCGGATTGATGTCATAACGTTTTGACTCGTAGAACTCATTGCCGTCGTAAATCATACCCTTCCATCCGTTGTGGGTGGCGGAGTAGCTCTCGCGCAGAGTCGACACGACATACTTGAACCCGAATTCGCGGGCCATCTCGCGGAAGATATTCTTGTAGCCCTCGGCATTGGTGTCGCCACCCTCCACATCAGCGTCAGGTTTGAAACCGAGACACAGCTCGGCATCCTCCTCATTTCCGATGCAGACATCCACATACTGCATCAGCGGACGCATCACAGACTGAGCCTTCTCCTTTGTCCAGAGTTTCTTGCGGAAGTTGAGGTCGACGCTCACCGTCACTCCGTGACGTTTTGCAGCCTCGCATGCAAGACGGGTGAGTTCGGCAGCCTTGTCGCTTATGGCCGGGGTTATGCCGCTCCAGTGAAACCAGTCGGCACCCTCCATTATCTTGTCGAAATCGAAATCAGAGGGGTCGGCCTCGGCGATGGCAGAGCCGGCACGGTCATATATCACCTTGGAAGGGCGCATCGAAGCTCCGGTCTCGCAATAATATATACCCACGCGGTCGCCGCCACGTGCAATGAAAGAGGTGTCGACGCCATAACGGCGGAGAGCGTTTACAGCAGCCTGGCCAATCTCATGCTCGGGAAGTTTGGAAACGAAATAAGCCTGATGTCCATAGTTGGCGCAGCTCACAGCCACGTTGGCCTCGCCGCCACCCCAGATTACCCGGAATGTGTCAGACTGTATGAAACGGTCGTTAGCGAAAGGTGAGAGACGCAACATGATCTCTCCGAGAGTCACTATCTTGCTCATGTGTTATAAGGTTATTTATCTGTTAGGTTAAGATTATTTTTAGGTTGTCAGCCGGAGCTGAACGGAAGGGAGCCCCATTTGACAGTGCAAAGTTACTGCATTCTTCTATTATGTACGTTTAAACTTGGCTAAATACTGAATGAGAATGTCTCATTTTAGGTAAAAAGATGAATTTTACCTGAGTTTTCAGAGTCGTATGCCGACGCCCAATATCAGGTTTTGCGGAGTCTTGAAATTGCTCAGGCGGTAGCCGACGTTAAGGAATATGTTGCGGGTAACGAAAGTCTTCAGGGTAAGCGACTGGTAGAAACGCTCGTTGCCGACAGGTGAGAGGATGTCGTAACCCAGTCCGGCATTGACCGAGAAAATCGGCATAGTCAGTTCAGCGTGGGCCGAGACTCCGATGCTCAGCTGTTTCCCGAATGGTGGACGGTAGAAGAGGAGAAAATCCCCCGTTGTGCCATCCACCCAATAGGGGGATAGTCCGGCTCCTTCATCCCATTGCAGGTCGAGCGCCGGGCCCACCGCCACATATCTGTTGAGACTCCGCAGGGGTGAGAACTGCAGTCCGGCGATTGCGAATTTACCCGGACAGAGCTCCGGCTCTGCCGGCTCCCCTACAAACACCTCACGTTTGCGCCATGCTCCATATGCCACAATGTCATAAAGCCATCTTCCATGGTCGGTCTCCTCTCCGAGAGCCGGGGTAGTTGGGCGTGTCCGGGTAGCCGGGTTGAGGAGGTAGGCTATACCGATAGAGGCACCGATGGAATTTATTCCGGCATTCGGCCAGGAGGTGTTGCCATTGGAGAAATGCTGTCCTTCCACACCGAACGATAGATTCCATCTGTCGGATATAGCATAATGCAGTTTAAAGCCGAGCGCCATCATGGCTGTGACATCAGTGCTCACTACAGAATTATCCGGGGCATTCTCCTCATGATAATGTTTCCATCCGAAGGCCGCGCCGAATTTCCATTCATATCCTAACCACAGTCTCTCAGAGAGGCTTGCTATCGGGGCACCTTGATACACGTAGGCGGTGACAGGGGTGCCAAGCAGGGATTGCGAGAAGAAAGATTGCATCCCCACACCTATACCCTGGTATAGCCCCCGGTATAGGATGCCCTCGCGCGAATCAGGGCTGAAACTGAAGTCAGCCCTGAGCGAGGCCGCGAGATTATTACGCACGAATTTGTCGAGAGGGTTGATACCTTCGAGAAACCGGTTAGTGCCCGGCACGTAAGCCGGAGCCACCTCCGCGCCGATTCTCCACTCCAAAGGCCGGGAGAAGCCGGAGGGTATAGAGTCGGAGGCCGTTGCCGATGCCGACAGAAGGATAGTAAGAAGGAGATAGATCAGTCTTCGCATATCACCTCGATGTTATAATCAATAGGTTGGTGGATGGTGCATTTACCCCATACAGGAGTTGAGGTGCCTGAATTGGGGAGGGCACAATGTGCGCTGAAGTCAGCCTTGAAAATAGCGTAGGTGGTTGTCTTAAGTACACTTACGGTAGAATTTGCCGGAATCTCGACAACGGCAGCTTCATCAACATCGGTAGCTTCAGAATAGAACCCGGTTGTTCCCTCCAGGCGGGTTTTCACGAGGTTGGTGTCAGACAGATGCCATTCACCGTTGCGATACACCGGCACAGGAATCCAGTCGGTAATTTCGGAGGCCCAGGCTTCATCGGCGGAGAGATGTATTTTCGATTCACATTCCTTAAATGGGTAGATGGTCATCTTCACAGGATTTGGGGAAGTGTTCTTGAACCGCATTGGTATGTCGGACTGTGTTGTCAGACCTGTGACAGGACTGATGGAATACCCGAAGGAGGAAATTTTGAGCGGGTTGCCCGGAGTGACAGTTATGCGTATGGTTTTGGAGAGGTATGCATAGTCGAGGTAGAGGTATATGTCGATAGGATAGTCGAAGGTATTGTCTAACGCAGTGACAGTTGCGTACTCCTCACCGGGACGGATTTCGAGCAAGAAGCGAGGGGATCCGAAGAGGATTTTGTCGACGTCGTCGATGTTGGCGGGGTTATATAGATACTCGCCTTCTTTGTCGTAGAAACTATACCATGTGCGGTAATCGGATTCGGTATAGAAACTTATTGTGTTCAAGCCTGAGCGTTGGTAAGCCACGGATTGGAATCCGCCGTTGCCGTCGATAGTGATTTCGCTCTCGACATTCTGCACCGGCTCGACAAAGATATCGCTGTTGCAGGCCGGCAGCAGGGTGAGTGCGACGAAGCAGATAGCCAATACGATGGTGCGTCGGAAAATAGAGAGTGTGAAAGAAGTCTGGTAAATCGTCATGATGAAGGCTGATTCTTTACTGTTTTAGTAAATTGATAGCGGCAGTCAGAATATTGTGATTGCATCTCGTGATATTTGATTTAGGAATTTATTTGAGAGATGAGAGTGTCTACGAATCAGGTCGACTGAAGAATGCAGGAGCGTTTCGAGAAAATCTTTTAAAGCACTCATGAGAAAAATCTTAGGAGGCATATCAACAAGAATGTCCACGTCGCTGTCAGGTGTATTGTCTCCACGGGCGATTGAGCCGAATATAGATAGTGAAGTGACCCCGAATTCTGTTTGAAGACGATGGGCATTCTCAGAGAGTATAGATATGCATTCATTACAGTTTTGCATAAATCAGAATTTTATCTTTGTCAAAAATATGGCGGACAAAATCTTTTAGACACCAGTTTGGTGCAAAGATAGTGCTTTAAATCAATATAAGCAAGGGGGAAAGAGTGTAATTGAAAAATGTTTCATGAAAATTTAAAAAGGGCCAATCATCAGTTATCCCCTCACAAAGCCATGCTGTTCAAGTCTGGTTGCCGGATTTGGGTCAGGATCCGGACTGAAAATCTCACCGCTTCCATACAATCTTACCGTCTACCATTAGTTCATTGGCACTTGAACCTCCACCTGCACATTGCATGTAGTCATTTGTAATGGGACCTACAATAGAGCCAATACCTTTAATCCATTTGCCGGTATCCATCACTTTTCCCCTTATTACTTCTGCGATTGTAATAACTTCATATGTATTTCCGCACGATTCCATGGAGCTTTTTCCAAGACATTTAATTTCCATGGGAGTTGGATATTCGTCTGTATAGTAGCCACGACAAGTACTAAAAATTTTAATGGTGTCACCAGGTTTGATTCCATAGTCAAAAATCAACAGCTCCCACTTGCGGTCTTTAGGCACGTAAAAGACTTTGTTTTTTCTGTTCTCACACTGCAGACGTAACGTTCAGGTTTTGACAGATATTTCTGGTATAATTTAAGATACTTATTATTAGCAATTACGGTGTCACCTTTGAGATAGTATATCTCATGGTACTCCTTGGGTGGCCATTCATCTGTGCTGCCGTCACAGAACCACACACTTCCATCCCGATAGGCATTAATGCTCCGGCTGCAAGATGCCAAAAACATTATTGCCGCCAAAGCAATGAAAAGGTAAAGCTTGTTCTTCATTTTTAGATTTATTTACTTATTTACTTATTTACTTATTTACTTATTTACTTATTTACTTATTTA
>CANPMT010000039.1 GCA_947575235.1 uncultured Porphyromonadaceae bacterium | reverse complement strand
GGCACGCTCGGGACTTGCACCCGTTAGATTATGCCCATGTCGGGCGAACAAAAATGAGTGACACCCGGGTGTCACTCATTTTTTCATGTCAATAATCTGTAAGTTTATTGTAGCGTTATCTGAAGGTATGATTTATTTTACAATCTGTTTTGCTACTTTCACCGAGCCGTCGGCTTTGTGGGCGCGGCTGATTACGATGCTCCCTGCCGAGGGATTGATTACCTTGCGGCCGGTGAGGTCGTAGTATTCAGTCGAGATAGTCTCGGAGTCGGCCATTGTCTCGTCAACACCTGAGACATCGACTGTGGCGATCTTGCTTCTGCCCATCACTTCACCGTCAATGATGTAGACTGACTGCACTCCGATGGTCTCAATCTCCTGATTGCGGAATGCCAGACCGTGGTAAGCGCCCCAGGCATAGATATCCACATCATCACTGAAGGCAGCAGGCACATAGGTCATTGTGTCAACACCGGCCAATTCACCGATGCCCGGGAATTCATCAACCGTGAGGGGATAAAGTTCCCCATTGATATAGACGCAGTAGTAGATATTGTTGTCAAGAAGCATCTGTCCCGCCGTGTTATCGCCGGAGAGGTTGAACTCTATGGCATATGAATACTCAGGGTCAAACTCCGAGATGGGATTCCATGCGATTATCTCAGGCATCTGAGGGGTAAAGTCGGTCACGGCACCCTGATCCATGATATGGTCGACACAATAGTACTCGCAGGGTGAGGTGATTGTGTTGCCGAAGTTGATGATGAGGTAGGCATTGTGTCCCTCCTCCGCAACTATGGGCATCAGGGTCTTTTTCTCCGCGTCATACTTGAACACGAGATTATCCTCCATAATATCAAACGATACCATATTCTCCTCCCAGTCAGGATCATAGTAGGTGTAGCCATCACCCGTCATCAGGAAGAGATAATAGTTGTGGTAACGTCCGAGAAGCTGGTCTGAAGGTATGCTGATAGTGCCGGCGTTCATGTCGACCTTACCCTTCACGACAGCATCGGGCAATGCCAATGATATACCGTTGATATAGGCATCCTCACCATCGAGAGCCACGGCAAGCGGACGGTAGAGTGTGGTTTCGTAGCTCTGCTCATCTACCAGCACGTATGAATAGTCGAGTTCGATGTCGGCAGGCATCTCAGCCACCTCGCCTTCGAATTCAGTGAGTGTAAGACCCATCTCACCGAAACCCTCCCATACATTGTTATAGGTAAGTCCGAGCATATACTGCTCATCCATTGTGTAGGAGCCGTCGTCGTTGCGATAGAAACGGAGTGTGCGCTCCTCACTCGGCAGGAATGTCACAATCCATCCCTGATCGGGGTCTTCCACTTCGGCATATTCGAGAATATCAGCGTAGAAATCGTATATCTCCCCGTTGTTGAACTGACGCACCAAAGGCTGGGGGAAATCGAATTCCAGACCCTCCTCTGTGACACGTCCTTTGATATAGGTGTCGGTCGGGGTGAAGCTGATGGGGTTCTTCAGATAGAACTCACCGTTATCAGTCTGCACGGCGTCGTAAGCGAGGCCGGTCCATTCCTCCGCATTCACCTCTCCCCAGTCGACGTAGAAACTCATTGAGGCTCCGGTCATTTTGATCTCCTTACCCTCGGGAGCCTCATAGATGGGGTTGAATCCTTCGGAAGCTTTAGGAGTCTTGAGGGCGGCACGTGAAGCAGCCGGGAGTTTGGAAATTGTCTTGGCCTTGGGCGATTTCCGGGCATCGGCGGGACGGGCCTCCTCATTGAAGAGAGCCGATACGGAACGGTTGGCTGCCGGCAGCAGTTCGGTGCCCTGTTTCAAGGTGAGTGCATTGGCTCCCAATGCCACCAACAGAAGGGCTCCTGTCATAGTGTAAAGTCTTTTCATATATGGATAGGTGTTAGAGTGTGTTTACTTTTAACACACAAATTGATTTTAATTAAAGAATGTATTCATTTTAAGAGTTTCGCATTAATCCTGAGATCTTTTTTGATGCTTTCCGCCAAGTCTCATCAGTCGCATAGCCCGCTATGCTCCTTCTTCAACTTGCGAAAATCATTCAAAAAATCTCTCAGCCTTAACGCGAGTTAAAAGTAAACACACTCTTAGTTATCGGTTGCAAATATATACACCAGTTTTCTATCCAGACTTAAACTATATTAATAAATCATGCCGACTTTGTTTTTCATGATAAATTGCTTGAAAACGGTTGTGAAAGAGAACCACAATCTCAATGTCCGTGCAGGTATTCGCGCTTCAGACGGCTGAGGTATTCGGGGGTGACTCCAAGATATGAGGCTATGATTTTCTGAGGCACCTTCTCTATAATCATGGGACGGTCTCCGAGCATACTGCGGTAGCGGTCGGCGGCACTTCCGTTGTGAACCACGGCATTCTTATGCTCCTGGAAGAAGAGCTCACCGTAGGCATAATGAAGCATCCATATCGCGAGGTCGCGGTTCTCGCCGAGCACCTCCCAGAAATCATCCTTGCGTATGCGCAGAAGGGCTGTCTCGCAACAAGCCTCCACCTTATAATACGATGGAAGGTTCATCACGAAAGAGTGTTTCGACATGAATATAGTGCCGGGGAGCGCGAAAGCGAAAGTACGCTCACGGTCGCCGTCATAGTCGACGAAACGGGTTATGCCATCGGCCATGATGAATATATCGGCACATTTGCGCCCTTTCTCGATTATTATATCGCCACGTGTGAAATGCTCCATGCTCCCACGCTCAAGAAGCCGGTCCATGGCCTCTCCGTTAGGAAGAAACCCGAGTTCATCTTTCAACAGCAGCTTAAGTTTCTCATTTTCCATTTCAAATCAGTTTTTCAGTTGAGTTGACGGTCGAGGGGCGACGGGCGGTCCCCTCCCCCGCTCCCGGTCTTCAACGAATCGCGCTTACTTTTCTCCTTCAACCCTCTCCTTTTATCTCTCCTCTCACCTTTCTCGCTCCTCTTTCTCCCACTTTCAGCCTCTTTCTCATCATCCGGCCTCAATGAATCCCCCTCCAGCAACACCTCAATATCCTGAGGCGTGGCCACGGGTTCAGGCTGGCGACCGGCAAAAAAGATTCCGGCCCCCGTTATGGCCAATGCCAGGAAAGCGATGGCCAGGATTCCCAATCTCTCACGATGTGATATGTTCATGTCGGTTGTGGAATGATATTCAATGAATAAACCAAAGAGGATAAATGAATAACCCGATAATCCTCCGTCAGAAGGGATAGCCTATGGCGAGATGGAACGCAAAGGCTTTCTTGAACGGGATATTGAAGTAGTGTGGCGTATCGTTGTAATATGGCACATGAAGCCCGTAACCGAGGTCGCCACGGAGCACCATCATACCTATATCGACACGCAGACCCACACCTGTGCCGAGGGCTATATCCTTGAAGAAGGTCTTACCCTGAAGCTTACCTCCGGGACGCTGGGGATCATCCTTGAGAAGCCAGATGTTGCCGGCATCCACAAAGACCGCGCCGTGAAGCACGCTTATAATCGGGAAACGGTATTCGGTGTTGAGCTCGAATTTGAATGTACCGGTCTGGTCGAAGTAGCTATCCTGCAACGCCTTGGGTGGACGGTATGAACCCGGGCCTATTGAACGCACGGTGAAGGCACGGATGGAGTTGGCGCCACCGATGTAGAACTGTTCGGCATAGGGCACCTGCGCCGAGTTGCCATAGGCGTGCTCGGCCCCTATCAGCACACGCGACACGAGCCAATGGTCGGTGCCACGGATAAGACGGCGGCTATACACGAGCTGAGCCTGACCTTTGATGAACTGCGAGAAGGGGGTGCCGAAGAGTTTCTTCTCCCCTTTCACACCGAATGCGCGCCAGAGACCCCAGAAGATGTTGCCGGCCTCGGAGACTGTGGCCGTGAAATTGATGCCGTTGATACGCTCTCTCTCCAGAAATTTGTCAAGGGTATAGATATAGCTCATCTGGGGGATGAACTGGCTCTGGAAACTCAATGCCACAGCCGGATTCTGGGCCATGATTGAATCAAACTCATGGGTGGTGGATATGAGCTTGGTGTATGTAAGCTTGAATGGGGTGAACTGGTTGACGGAATTTCGTGCCGCACGCCATTCGTAGGTTATGCCGGCATTGAACTCGGCCAACTTGAAGAAGTGGGGACGGTTGAGAAGGTCGGCTCCCAAGGAGAGGGTGGTCCAGTTCAACTCACGGTTGGTGCGCTTTATGAAACGGGGGGCGAGCATACGCGGGAATGCCAATGTGGCGTTCAGACCGAATTCATAGCTGTTGAACACGCTCCCCCGGTTGCGTCCTGTCTGCCATTCGTAGCTGGCGTTGAACTGCACGCTCAGCCGCTCGCCGCCACCGAATGTGTTGCGGTTGGTAAGGCCGAGTATGAGACCGGGGCCGAGGTAACTGTTTGACTTGGAGGTGGCGTTCACCTCAATCGAGGCCTCCATCGGCGAATCAAACTGCACGATATTGTAGACATCGAGCACAGGGTGCTCCGGATTGGTATCGGCCGGCACCGGCTGTATCTGGATGTTTGTGAACATGCCGAGACGCGACAGACGTGTCTGAGTGCGGTCCATGTCACGCACGGAGAATAGTTTCCCCTCACGGAAGGTTATGCAGGAGGGTATTAGATTCTTACGCAGACGGGCTGGTTCCATCACGATTACCTCCCCACGTTTGGTCTGGAGGGTGTCAGGCGTACCCGGGTCGGTGTCGCGACGGCGCAGTACGGTTGTCACCACCTTACCTGTGCGGTAGGCCAACTTGGCTATCGAGGGTATATTATCGACAAGGCTCAGTTTGAGGGCTATACTGCCGGGAGTTATGAGTGAGTCGGCGAGAAATTCGATATATTCCGGGCGGAAATAGTAGTAACCACGGTTGCGCAGGGCGTTTGTCATGCGTATGCGCTCATTGTCGAGCGAGTCGACACTGAATACCTCACCCTTCTGCAGATACGGGCTCTTGCGGGCCACCGAATCGATAAAGTTATAGATGGGCGACTTGTCGCTCCGGAAGTATATTATCGAGTCGATACGGTAGGGATGATTTATGTATACCTTATAGTCGATGGCAGCCTTACGGCTGTTGGTCTTGCTGTAATCGATATCGTAGGTAACGGTTGAACCGAAGTAGCCGTTGTTGTCGAGAATCTGCTCCATGAGCTTTGTGCGCATCTCGGGTTTCACTTCGGATATGAGCACCGGAGGTTTCACGAGTTTACGGTAGAGCCATCCTTTGATACCTCCGGCTGAGTCATTCCAGTTGTTGTAGACCCACAGACCTACGGGAATGGGAATGAATGAGGCAATAAAGGAGGAATTTGTCTCGCAATCAATAGCAGTCTTAGCCTCTTTGAGCACTCCCGCAGGGAGTGTCTCATGATCCGGACCGACTACCTCGAATTTTCCCACACCGGTATAGCGTGTCTCACCCTGGGGGACACGCCGGGTGGTGGAACAGGCTGCCAAGAGCATGAGCAGCCCCATGCACAGTGGCATTGTCAGGGTGAATATCTTATTTCTCAATGCTGTCATTCTCCTCTTCGTTTTTAGGGGTTATCGCGGGCTGGTTGATTGTGCTGTCAGGTATGACAGGTGGCTTGGTGCGCCATCTGAACAGATGGCGGAGGTCAGCGAGACGGCGTTTCATAACAAAACCGACACCGGTCTCGGTAATCTCACCCTCAAGTATGCTCTCATATCCGGTATGGCGGAACAGGCGGGCATACATGGTGACGTCGCTGGTCTGCTTGAGGATATACTCAAACGATATGTCGCTTATGAGATTCTCGGAGAAGTTCTCATCGGCTGAGGCATCGGTTGAGTAGTTGCCGCCGACAGAGATCTTGAAACGGTTGTCGAAAAGCGACTTCGACATCTGATAGCTGTAGCTTGTGGTGCTACCTGTCTGACCGTTGACCGTCTTGTCATACTGGTCGACCCCGAAGCTGAGGTCTACACCCTTGACGTGGTTGGCCAGGAAGGAGTTGAGCTGCGATGTAAGCATGCCATACAAGGCACCTGTCATCATGTCGCTGCTGGCTGTCTTCACGCCGGAGGCGTTATACTGTCCCGTGAGCAGAAGATTCATAGCGGCTGTGCTGCGCTGGTCGGCACTCATGGAGAGGAGGTCGTTCTGGATTGACATGTCGTCGTCGGTCGAGAGGTCGAATGTCACTTTGGGTGCAGAAAGATTATTCGTTACCTTAAGGCCAATCAGGAAGTTCACAAGGCGTGAGTTGCCGTTGTCGATGATATTGGTCTTGACCTCATCGGTGGCCGATATATCGAAACTCGGGTTCATTATGTCGCCGCTGAATGTGACGCTGCTCTGCGGATTGAAGGTGAACTTCTTCTCACCAATCACAGGCACATTATATTTGGCATATCCATTGCCGGTGTATATCTGTCCGTTGAGACGCATATCACCCATATAATTCTGGAAATAGCTCAGTTCGCCGGAGGGGGACAGCTCAACCTTTCCGTTGCCGGTGGTGGCGGTGCCTGGAATATCGACTGTTACCTGCACGCCGGGCTGGATGGTGAGTCCGGCCACTATCCTCATCGACATGATGGGTGCCACAGTATCGGTCTTGGCAATCTGTGTGGTGTCATTGAAGTTGACGAATTTCACCACACCCGTGGCATCACGCTGCGTCAGCTGTGTGGCTGTGGCAGATGACACTGAATAGGTGACATCGGAGTTGGAGAGTATATTGAGGTTGGCGTTGACGCTGAAGTGATTCATCGGGCCGGTGGCGTTGGCGTTGAGATCAAGGAAGAGTTTGCCGTAGATCTCACTCTTGGCTTTGCTGGTGTTGCCCATGAGCTGGAAGTTCTGGGCCGTCACTCCAAGATCGAAGAGTATGTTGGAGAATTTGGTGGCATCGACCGAACCATTCACCACAAGAGGATTCTTGTTGGCACCCCATATGTCGAAGTTGTTGAGGCGCACCACATTCGAGGCCACGCTCACTGAGTCGTTGCCGAATGTGAGCTGCGAACCGAGCATCGGCACGTACACACCGACCGAGTCGCAGGCTATGGCTCCATTAAAGACGGGAGCCGAGAATGAACCTGACATATCCATGTCGCCGTTGAGATAGCCCGACAGACGCGCCACATCATTACCTAAGAACGCGTTTGCCACGTAGAGCGGGAAGCGTGTCAGTTCAAGACCCAATTTCTCCGGGATAAGTTCGTTGGTGGCTGAATCGGGCACAAGCTTAGCCTTGGCCGTGAGAGCATCCTGGCCGTCGATCTTGAGTGTGGCCAGGGCTCCTGATGAACCGTCATCGTTGAGTCCGGCACGCAGGCCGAGGTCAAAGTCGCCTACACGCAGTTTGTCATAGGTGAAGTCAGACACGGCTACGGAGCCGCCTCCATAAAGCCAGTTGTTGGTGTAGCCTATGTTGAGGTTGGCATTGAGCGAGGCTGTGATCGGGGGGGCGAACACCGACATGCGGAGGAAATCCTGCACCTTGAGGTTCTTTATATCCACGTTGAGCTCGTCGTTGCCGGCTTTACCAATCTGCGAGAGGAGGTGGATGCTGCTCTCCGAGCTCTCTGCAAGGAGATTGGCATCGATATGACGGTTGGCGAAGTTATACTCGACATGGTTGTCGTTGTTGAAGGTCCAGGGGAGATATGCTATGGTAGCCTTCAACGGGGTGAAGTGTACGGTGGCTATGGAGTCGGCCAAGGATGCCGTGAAACCGATGCGGTAGCCGGTATCCCCCTTCTGGTTGCGCTGGGTAAGTGAGATCAGGGCACGGTTATCGCCTAAATAACCGTTGAGATTGACATCGGCAAACTCGGCAAGGGGATTGTTGGGACGGTTACCCATGTGTGCCTTGTAATCGAGCAGCGAACCACGCTGTTTTATACCGAGTGTGAGGGTGTCGGCACGCATCGACTGGTTTGCAATCTCCACGGCACCGATATCAGCCGTTATCAGTGAGTCGTTGGCCACAGTGGCGTAGATTGTGTCGACGCTCAGGCCGCTTGTGTTAAGCAACTGCCCCACAAGGCCACGCCCTGAGGCGTTGAAGGCAAGGTTGAACGGAGGCAACGCCTTCTGCAGTGTGGCTATATTGATGCGGCGGCGCTTCAGCTGCGAGCTCACAGTGTCGCCAACAACGGTAAACGAATTTATCAGTGACTGCAGACCACGTGTGCTGGAGAAATCGACGGTAGCGAGGCGTGCCTCGACACGTGCGGCCACATTGAGTGGGTCGCTGCGGAAAGTGGCGGATACGGCACCGGGGAAGGAGAAGTCTTCGTTGCCGATGGTCCATTCCACGTCGTTGAGGTCGGCATCGACGTTATAGGTCCATTTCTCCGGACTTGCAGAACCTTTGATGTGGAGGTCGCCTTTACCGCCATTCGGATCGGGGGAGAGACCGAGAGCCTGAAGATCAACATACTTCAGATGTCCCGTGAGATCGAATGTATAGAGATCGGGGGCAAGTGTTCCGGCTCCCTCTATATGGAAGTCGGCATCCTTATTGGCCGATACGGCATTTATGGTGTAGGCACCGTCATTGAGAGTGACGTCAGCCACGATATCGCGGAGAGTCTTCTTCTGATAGACGAGTGAGGTGACATCAAGACGGATGTCGGTGTCGGCATGCGGGAGAGTGGGATTGAATCCGGCACCTTCGGCCTGAAGTGTGGCTGTGACGAGACCCACACCGGCTGTAGGCATGAAGTGGGCCACGTTGACGTTATGAAGCGAGAGATGGGCGTTGTAATGCTCGGAGGTCATGCTGACCTTGCCGTCGGCTGTGAGGTCGCCTGCGGATGTGAGCAATGAGAAGTCGGCTCCGTATGACTGCTCAACCGCGGAGGCTTTACCTTTGAGCACAAGCGATGGAATCTTGAATCCGGCGTCACCCAAGAGATTGTCGATTACGGCGGGATTGGTGACGGAGCCGTCGAAATCCAGGGTAGCCCTGAGTTTCTTGTAGTCGAGGGGATTACGGGCTTTACCATCAGCTTTGAGCGCGAAGATACCCGGCATAGCCACGTTAAACTCCGGAATCTCCACATCCGAGAGGTTCCCTTTCGCCTTGAGGGCGAAGTTTACGGGCACACGTGATGGGAGTTTCCCGAGATAGGTCTTCAGTGTGGGCATGAAAGCCTCGACATCCGGCAGACCGATATGCCCTTTGGCGGTGACGTCAAGGGGCGCGGTGGGCTGTAGAGCCATCAGGGCGAACGGTATTCCGGCGGTAGCGTCGGCCGAGGTATAGGGGGTGGCGATATGCAGATGGTCGAGCGACAATCCGGTTGAGTCAACGGCGATAAGACCCGAACCCTCTGTAAGGTAAAGGCCACTCCTCTCTTTGGCGGTGATCTTAGTGATGGGGAGGCGTACGGTGGAGGCCTCGTTATAGAAGTTGGCCAACGTTACGGCAATGTCAGACACCTCGATGTAGGAAGGGTCGAAACCGGGCAACGGCTTGGCATCCTTAACGGCGTATAACGCCTTGAAACCGGAGAGTGTTATTGTGTCGGCCTGAATCACCATCGGTGCGGATGGTGACTGCGACGTGGTGTCGGCAGGGGCCGGAGTCTGGGCTGCAATGGAGTCTGTCACCGGAGGGGTGAGATATGTGACGTCGCCATCGGCAACATTAATCGAGGAGGCCGTGACACGGTTCTTTCCAAGATCAACGACACCCTTCAGAAGCCTGAGATTATTGGTGAACAGACGCAGGGTGTCAATAGTGGGTCGCATGCTCATCTCGAATCCGAAATTCTCCAGCTGCAGGTCATCTGCGGCTATGTAGAAGGGGGCGGAGGCTGTGGAGTCGCTCGGCTGCTGACGCGATGGGTCCATGTAGAGCGACACATTTCCGTTTTTCAGTACGGCTTTGTGGAGAAGGATGCGGCTGTTGGCGATGTCAGCGCTGCTGTGGCTGTCGACTGTCAGACTGCCGGCATTCAGCTTCAGAATCATTGAGGAATCGGGCGATACCATGCGGTAGTAACCGTCGAGGAGCATCAGTTCATTCACCTTCACATCAAGATGCATGAGAGGGAGAAGCTGCACATTGGCTATCACCTCCTTGGCATTGACCATGGTGTCGCCTGTGGCCTCCACCACTGTCACCCCCTGCAGGGAGACGTCGACGGGCCATTTCAGACGGAAACGGTCGACCTGCACTTTCATGCCTGTCGACTTATACACAACGTCGCACGCTATGTTCTTGACAAAAGTCTGTACCGGGGGGATATAGAGCAGAACGGGAATCAGGAGCACAACAATTATAAGCCACATCAGCACCTTCAGTGTGATGCGGAGAGCCTTATGGCCACGCTTTTTAGGAGCGGGCGTCTCGGGGGTTTCCGGGTTAGGAGCTTGCGCTGCCTCCGGAGCCTCAGGTTGCGGAGCTTTCGGATTCTGTATGTCCTGATTTTCTGCCATAGTTTAAGTTCAGTTTCGGCTCCAGTGATGTTGCAGAAGGAGCCAGAGGGTGGAAGCGATGAAGGCGCCGGCTGTGTCGGCCAGCATATCGGCAATCTCGAAACCGCGTCCGAGGGCCATCCCCCATTGCAGGTATTCAATCAATATGCCGAAGAGTGAGGAAATTATGGCCGCCACCCATATCACCGGATTGCCGAGCCTTCTCCAATCGCGCCGCCGTTGCCGGTCGAGCAATATCATGAGTGTCAGCCAGCCGAACATGATCGCGTGGACAATCTTGTCGGCACCGGGAAAAATCGGGAGTTCCTCATCGCCGAGTGGATGCGGCACGAGGGTGAGCCATAGAATCAACGCGACTGTTATCACTGTCAGCAACTGAGGTGGCAACTGCGCGAGAATCCGCATTATTTTCTCTTTCTTTTCTCTTAACATTACAGATTACCTAAAAGTTTATCCTTATCCTGAAAGTTTCAATCCTTATCCCCGATTATCATGCAAGAGGGGAAGAAGGTCATAATTCCCCGGCTGCCCAGGCATCGATTATGCGGCGTGACAGCGAGGGCATCGTGGGGAGCAACGGCAGGTTATCGCGCGTGAAGAATCCCCCTTCTGTAATCTCGCCGTCGGCAAAGCGGAGCGCTCCACTGCGGTAACGGGCCGTGAAGCCTACCATGAGCTGATGAGGGAAGGGCCAGGACTGGCTGCCGAAGTAGCGCACGTCGTCAACTTCGAGCGATGTCTCCTCACGGATCTCGCGTATCACGCATTCCTCAAGGCTCTCACCTGTCTCGACAAATCCGGCCACAAGGGTAAGCACGGGTCGCTTCAATGTGCGGGCATGCACGAGGAGCGCCTCCTCCCCTTTCGTGATGAGCACTACAATGGCCGGGAAGAGGAGTGGGAAGTATTCCTTGCCACATCCGGGACAGCGTTTGCTTATCTCCCCCTCGCGGCGCAGAGCTTTGCCGTCGGCCGGGCAGAAGCGTTGCTCACGGTTCCAGTTGAGGAGCTCGGTGAGTTTGGTGACAGCAGTGTAGTCGTCGGCGGGAAGCATATTCCATGCCTCCCGTACCCCTACCGATTGCAATCCAAGACCAGAATAATCTGCCGTAGCTGTCTTCTCGATAGGGAATCCGGTGTAAGTGCCGGCGGCAAACGTCTCCTCCGCAGCCACTGAATCTACCAAATCGGTGACCTCATCTATCTCCGGGAGACGGTATTCCCCTTCGGCAACGGGCACGAGGAGGAGATGGTCACCCCCTTCTATAATCGCTTTTCTCATTTTTATTACAGGTTTAGTTCCCCGTAGGGTCACAGGGTTAGTTCTCCGTGGGGGTCTCCGGGGGGAGTGACGCTATCATCTCCGCAGCGGTAAGTCCGGTGACAGGATGGGTCCAGCCCGGAGTAAGCTCCTCAAGCGGCTCGAGGAAGAACCGGCGCCCAGCCAGATGGGGATGGGGTACCTTAAGCGTGGGGGTGTCGATAATCTGACGGTCGATGAAGATGATGTCGATGTCGATGTAGCGGTCGATGTATCCACCTGTGGCATCGCGGTGGGAGGTGGAGGCAGCCTCGGGAGCGCATGCCGCCATTGCCACCGAACTCTCGATTTTCTGAAGACGGACTAACACCTCCTCAGGCGCGAGGTCAGTGTGGAAAGTAATCCCCACGTTCAGAAAAGAATTGGTGGAGTCGAACCCCCACGGGGCCGACTCCACCACATGACTCATTTCAAAATCACCAAACTCATCGCCTACCGCACGCATGGCACGGCTCAGGTTGAGCCGGCGGTTACCGAGATTGCTCCCGATATTTATCATTATGTAACTCATTCAATATAACTATTAAATGTGTATCAGTATCAAACTGTGAAAGAGGCGTGGCATCAAAGCGATTTCTTAACCTCGACCTCTTCATAGGCCTCGATAAGGTCGTTCTCGCGGATGTCGTTGTAGCCCTGTACTGACAGACCGCAGTCGTAGCCTGACACAACCTCCTTGACATCGTCCTTGAAACGCTTGAGCGAACCGAGCTCGCCGGTGTAGATGACAATGCCGTCGCGGATGACACGCACCTTGCTTCTGCTCTTGATCTTACCGTCACGCACGATGGCTCCGGCAATGGTGCCCACCTTCGATATGTGATAGGTCTGGAGCACTTCGGCCGTACCGGTGATCTCCTCCTTGATCTCGGGAGCCAACAGACCCTCCATGGCATCCTTGACCTCCTCGATGGCTTTGTAGATCACAGAGTAGAGACGTATCTCCACGCCCTCCTTGTCGGCCTCCTTGCGGGCGGCACCCGAGGGACGCACCTGGAAACCGATGATGATGGCGTCGGAAGCGGCTGCCAGAGTGACATCGCTCTCCGAGATGGCGCCCACACCTTTGTGAAGCACATTGACCTGGATCTCGGGAGTCGAGAGTTTGATGAGCGAGTCGGAAAGAGCCTCGACTGAACCGTCGACGTCACCCTTGACAACGAGGTTGAGCTCGTGGAAGTCGTTGAGTGCACGGCGGCGGCCAAGCTCCTCAAGACCGGGACGCTTCTTGGTGCGCAGGCCGAGCTCACGCTGCAGTTGCTCACGTTTGGCGGCAATCTCACGGGCCTCCTGCTCTGTCTCGAGAACATTGAATGTATCACCCGCGTTGGGGGCGCCGTTCATGCCGAGAATAAGCACCGGAGTGGCCGGACCGGCCTCCTTGACACGCTGGTTACGCTCGTTGAACATCGCCTTGATCTTGCCATAGTGTGTTCCGGCAAGAATAACGTCGCCCACCTTGAGTGTGCCGTTCTGCACGAGCACGGTAGCCACGTAGCCACGGCCCTTGTCGAGACTTGACTCGATCACTGAACCCACGGCAAGACGGTCGGGGTTTGCCTTGAGGTCGAGAAGCTCAGCCTCAAGGAGCACCTTCTCGAGAAGTTCCTCGACACCGATACCCTTCTTGGCGGAGATGTCCTGGCTCTGGTATTTGCCGCCCCACTCCTCAACGAGGTAGTTCATATTGGCGAGCTCCTCCTTGATTTTATCGGGGTTGGCAGCGGGTTTATCAATCTTGTTGATGGCGAACACCATCGGCACGCTTGCCGCAGAGGCGTGGTTGATGGCCTCGATTGTCTGAGGCATCACGTCGTCGTCGGCAGCCACGATGATGATGGCGAGGTCGGTAACCTTGGCACCACGGGCACGCATGGCAGTGAAGGCCTCATGACCCGGGGTATCGAGGAATGTGATGCGACGTCCGTCGGGGAGTTTCACATTATATGCACCGATATGCTGTGTGATACCACCGGCCTCACCGGCGATCACATTGGCCTTACGGATATAGTCGAGCAGCGATGTCTTGCCATGGTCGACGTGACCCATGACGGTGACAATCGGCGGACGGGGCTGGAGATCCTCCTCGTCATCCTCCTCGGGAGCTATGGCCTCGGTGACGTCAGCGCTGACATATTCGGTAGAGAATCCGAATTCCTCAGCCACGATGTTGATGGTCTCGGCATCGAGACGCTGGTTGATCGACACCATCACACCGAGGTTCATACAGGTTGCGATGACGTTGTTGACGGGCACCTCCATGAGGTTTGCGAGGTCGTTTGCGGTAACGAACTCAGTGAGCTGTATCACGCGGCTCTCGGCCTCCTCGCGGCGCTGGTTCTCGAGCTCCTTGTTATGCAGGGCCTCTTTCTTCTCCTTACGCCACTTGACACCCTTCTTGGGAGCCTTGTTTGTGAGGCGTGCAAGTGTCTCCTTAACCTGCTTCTGCACATCCTCGGGATTGCTCTCCGGTTTGTGCTGGCGGTCGTTGCGGCGCGACTTGTTATCGGGCTTGCGGTCGTTGCCGCCCGACTGGCGTTTACGGTCGTTGCCGCCGTTGCCTTGACCTTGCGACTGCTGTCCGCCCTGGTTGTTCTTCTCCCCTTTCTTACGGCGTTCAGAGCCGAAACCGGGCTGTGATGCAGCCTTTTCGATATCGACTTTCTCCTTGCCGATGCGCTTGCGTTTCTTACGGTCGGCAGCAGCTGCGTCGCCGCCACCCTGGCCATTCTGGGCACCCTGGCGGTTCTTGTCGCCGCCACGGCGACGGTCGTCCTTTCCACGTTTCTTGGGACGTGTCGACTGGTTGAGCGCCGAGAGGTCGATTTTTCCCAGCACCTTCAGTTCGGGCTGAGCCGGAGGTGTGCTGAGGCGGAACACGCCCGAGGCCTGCGGCTGAGCTGCGGGCTGTTCGGGGGCATTTTTACTTTCACTTGCGGCCTGGGGTTTGGGCTTGTCGGCCTCCTGGGCCTTTGCTGATTGAGGCTGCGTCTCCGGCTTACGTACGGGGCGCTGTTCAGATTTGGGTCGGTTGTTCACTATGTTATCTGTGCGTGTTTTTGGCGCTGATTCACCAGCTTTACCGGAGGCCGCAGACTTGGCGGACGCAGCGGGAGCCGGTTTTTGGGAAGCCGCCTGACGGGAGGCATTCCTGGACTTTTTGTGGGGTTCGAGGTCGATCTTGCCCAGCACCTTCAGCCCGGGCACGGAGGGAGCGGCCGACGGGTCAGCCGCCTGCCTGCGCTCATTGCGTGCCTTACGGTCTTCGCGCTTGGAGTTTATTATCTTGTCAGACTCCACCTTGTCGGCCTTGTCGGTGCTGAATTCCTGCCGCAGAAGCGCAACGGCGCTCTCATCAATACGCGAATTGATGTCGGGAGCCACCTCTATGTTGTGCTTGCGCAGGAAATCGACGGCGGTGTTGAGTCCTACGTTAAGTTCTTTTGTTATTTTGCTTATCTTTGTGCGCATATGCTGGTGAAAGGTGTTTTTAATTATTCATCGAATTCGGCCCTTATCACGTCAAGGACGTGCTGAAGGGTGACGTCTTCGAGGTCAGCCTGCTCGAGAATCTCGGGGCTGGCGTTGAGCACCGATTTGGCGGTGCCGAGACCGAGGTCCTTGAGCGCCTCGATAACCCAGTCATCGATTTCGTCGCGGAACTCGTCAAGGTAGATATCCTCCTCGCCCTCCTCGATGTCGCGGTAGACGTCGATGGTGAAGCCGGTGAGCATAGTGGCCAGACGGATGTTGAGGCCACCCTTGCCGATGGCGAGCGAAACCTCGTCGGGATGGAGGAATACCTCGGCTTTCTTATCCTCCTCGTTGAGGCGGATTGATGAGATCTTGGCCGGGCTCAGCGCACGCTGTATGAAGAGCGAGGGATTGGCTGTGTAAGAGATCACATCGATGTTCTCATTGCGCAGCTCGCGGACGATGCCGTGGATACGGCTACCTTTCACACCTACGCACGCGCCTACGGGGTCAATGCGGTCGTCATAGCTCTCAACGGCAATCTTGGCACGCTCGCCCGGGATGCGGGCAACAGCCTTGATTGTGATCAGGCCATCATGGATTTCGGGCACCTCCTGCTCGAAGAGACGGCGCAGGAAACGGTCGTCGGTGCGCGACACGATCACCTTGGGATTGTTGTTGAGATTGTCGACGCGCTTCACAACGGCGCGTACCATATCACCTTTATGGAAAGAATCGCTCGGTATCTGTTCCTCCTTGGGCATCACCATCTCGTTCTGGTCTTCATCGGTGAGCAGGGCCTCGCGCTTCCATATCTGGTGCACCTCGCCTGTGATGATCTCACCTTCGAGCTCCTTGAATTTCGATGACTTGGCCTCGTTCTGGAGGTCGAGCACCTTCGACTGAAGGGTCTGGCGCAGATTGAGGATGGCGCGGCGGCCGAATTTCTCGAAGAAAATCTGCTTTGACACATCCTCGCCGGTCTCGCACTCGGGGTCGATCTCGCGGGCTTCGGAGAGCCCTATCTCCTGGTTGGGGTTCTCGACCTCACCATCAGGAACGACACGCAGGTTCTGATAGATCTCGCAGTCACCCTTGTCGGGGTTCATGATGACGTCGAAATTCTCGTCGGTGCCGAACATCTTGGCCAGCACGTTGCGGAACGATTCCTCAAGCACACTTATCATCGTGGTCTTGTCGATGTTCTTGAGTTCCTTGAACTCAGCGAACTGTTCGACCATATTTACGGTCTCTGCTTTCTTTGCCATAAGACTTTAGAATTGTAGTAGGTATTTGGTATATTTGACATCGCCGTAGCCGAAGGTGCGTTCCACCTTCTCAAGCACCGGACGTTTGGCACCCTCTGGCTTTACCTTCTCCTCACACACCACGGTGAATGATTCGGGTCCGGCCTCCTTCAGCATACCTTTGTATTTCTTGTCGTCGGCGGCGAGCACCTCCACCTCGTTGCCGAGGTTCTTGCGATACTGGCGCACCACCTTGAAGGGGGATGTCAGACCGGCCGAGCCAACCTCCAGTTCATAGTCCTCGACATCACGGTCAAAAGCCTCCTCTATGGCCCGCGTCAGGGCTATGCATTCGTCGATGTCGACGCTGCTGTCGGAGTCTATCTCAACCTTGATCTCGTTTGAGGGTGACACTAAAAGCTCTACCAGATAAAGATCTGTTCCTTCGAGCTGCTTCTCTATGAATGAGGATAATTCGGTCTTGTCAATCATAATTCCTTGGGTTTTAGAGTTGAGGAGGAGAGGTTAAAAAAGAGGAGGAGACATATGTCCCCTCCGGAATGCTTCTGCAAAGATAGTAAAAAAAACGCGCTTATCCGGCATTTCATACCTTATGCCGTAGGTTTTGAGGTTAGATTTAGCAATATTTAACTAATTTTAACACTAAATTCACCCCAATCTCACACAAGTTCCGCATTGAGGGCTGTGAGGAAACGGGCCATGGCGGGATTATCGGCCACCACCTGACGGAGGAATTCCTTAGGGGGCAACTGTTTGTTCTCCACCGGATTGGTATTCACCTCCACCTTCAGGGTGAGAAGGTCGTTGGCCAATGAATCGCGGAGGTATTCTATGAGCTTTGGCATCGACATCTCGAAGGCCTGGAGCTGTGCGGGATGGTCAACCACGATACGGTAGGCGTTCTGTCCGGCCGGTTCCGGCTGGGCTGAACGCATGGTGTTGACGAGGATATGCAGGGAGGGGTTGCGCGCTATGAATTCACCCCATGCCGTCATGAAGCCCTCATGGGTGATCGGCGTGGTGCGTGTCTCAAGCCCGGTATGTGTGGCGGCCGCCGTGTCGCTTCCGCCCGAGAGGCGGAATGTGGAGGGACGCCTTGCCGACTGACTGCGTGCCGGGGCCGGAGCTGGAGCAGGATTCGGAGTTGGCGCGGGGGCCGGAGCCGGAGTTGGTGTCGGTGCTGATGCTGGCGCGGGAGCGGGAGCAGGATTCGGGGCGGCTTTAGGGGGTGCCGGCTGAGGATATGTGGGTTGAGGCTGTGGGGCCTGAGGAGGCGTCTGTGCGTAATGTCCGGCCGGATCGCGTAATACGGGAGGGGTATCCACGGCATCAAACGGAGGTTTGAGCGGGTTTAGCAGCTGGCAGAGCCGTATCAGGGTAAGCTCAACGAGGAGACGTTTCCCGGTAGCCATCCTATAATTGAAGTCGCAATCGTTGAGTAGTTTCATTGCGGCGTAATACCACTGTATGGGGAGGGTGCGGGCCTGTTCGACATACCTCTGCCCTACCTCCTGCGACGTCTCAAGGAGCGGGAGGGTCGATGGGTCGGCCGCCACCATGAGGTCGCGCACGTGAGCGGCCAGGCCGTTTACAAACGACTGTGAGTCGAAACCCTTGTCGCGTATCTCCTTATATATTAGCAAAGATGAAGGAACATCACCGGCACGGAAGGCATCGACGAGACGGAAATAATAGTCATAGTCGAGCACATTCAGATTGTCGATTGTGTTCTGGTAAGTTACCTGTCCGCGCGAGGAGGCCGCCACCTGGTCGAATATGCTCAGGGCGTCGCGCATGGCGCCGTCGGCCTTCAGGGCTATCACTCCGAGAGCATCACGATCAGCCGTAACCCCCTCCTGCGAGGCCACATATTCAAGATGCTCCACCATGTCACCCACCGTTATTCGCTTGAAGTCGTAAATCTGGCAGCGGCTGAGGATGGTGGGTATCACCTTATGTTTCTCGGTAGTGGCGAGGATAAAGACGACGTATTTCGGGGGTTCCTCCAGGGTCTTGAGGAAAGCGTTGAAGGCTGCCGTGGAGAGCATATGCACCTCATCGATGATGAACACGCGGTATTGCCCCGACTGCGGCGCCACGTTCACCTGCTCGGTGATGGTGCGGATGTCATCGACCGAGTTGTTTGAGGCGGCGTCAAGTTCGACGAGGTTGAAGGAGTTACCCTGCTCTATGGCTCGGCAGGAATCGCATTCGCCGCAAGCCTCACCATCCGGTGTGCGGTTAAGGCAGTTGATTGTCTTCGCAAAGATACGGGCACAGGATGTCTTGCCCACACCTCTTGGGCCGCAAAAGAGATAAGCCTGCGCGAGGCGCCGGCTGTCGATGGCGTTTTTCAACGTTGCGGTAAGGGCGCGCTGCCCCACCACGGTCCTGAAAGTGGCAGGCCGGTATTTACGTGCCGAGACTATGTATGGCTTCTGTTCCGTCATTCTTTACTGTTAAGTACAATTATAATCTAATACAAAAGTACAAATTTTTCCTTTACACTGCAACAATATAAGCGCGGTTACGTTAAAAAGTAGAAATTCTTAGTCAGCTACTCCTTACTATGACCAAAAGCAACCTATACACCCGCACAGGAGACACGGGTACCACCTCATTGGTGGGAGGCGCCCGTGTGAAGAAAAATAGTGAGCGTCTGGAGGCCTATGGCACTCTTGACGAGTTCTCGTCGCAATTGGGATGTGTTCTGTCCGACCCGTCCTGTCCCCCTGAGATCAGGGCACAGCTCTTGGATGTGCAGAACATGCTCTTCAATGTCGGCTGTTATCTGGCGACGGCACCCGAGGAGGGTAAGCCGGCACCTGTTGTGACCGGACTCGATGAAGAGGTCATGAGCCGTCTTGAGCATTGGATAGACGAGCTCGATGAGAAGACGCCGAGAGTGAAGGCTTTCGTGCTGCCCGGTGGTTCGCCGCTGGCCGCGATGGCTCATGTGGCGCGCACGACGTGCCGGCGTGCCGAACGACGGATTCTCGACCTGAACGATGTGGAGCCGGTAGCTCCGATTGTGATCGGCTATGTGAACCGTCTGTCGGACTACCTCTTTATCCTGGCCCGCTACTTCAACCACCTGAGTGGCGTGGAGGAGATAATCTGGAGGAGATAATCCAGAGGAGCGGTTCTCGGTAAGATCCTCACGGAAGAAATTCCGGAGAAAGCGTTCTCCCGGAGAATACTCCGGAGAAAGATAATTTGGAAACTCAATAAAAACTAAATAACGAAATAATATGTACTGGACACTTGAACTCGCGTCAAAACTTGAAGACGCACCATGGCCTGCAACAAAGGATGAACTCATTGACTATGCGATGCGCAGCGGCGCACCGCTTGAGGTGATAGAGAACCTCCAGGAGATGGAGGACGAAGGCGAAACCTACGAGAGCATCGAGGAAATCTGGCCCGACTACCCCTCAAAAGACGACTTCTTCTTCAACGAAGAGGAGTATTAAAACATTCAGACACATAAATCTAAGTCTATCAATCGGATAAGCAAGCCAAATTTGTTTGTCCGATTGTTTTTTGTGTTTTAGCCAAGCATACACCAACTTTACAAATATCTGAAATACAAATAATTAAACTTTTGCATAAATTCTCTAAATCGAGTATGTTTGTCTAAAATACAATCACCCCTCAGGAGGATTTATTCCCGAAAGAAGAAGTCCTCCTAAGCCAATCCCTGTCTCTCTTCTTCTTCCTAAGAAGAAATCCTCTGATAAGGAAAGGATACTCCGCTTGGAAAATTCTTCTCCTCAACTTATCATTCCTTGAGCCACCTCCTTTTCTATGACATTTACTATGACATTGGTTTTTTTACTGTGACATTGGCCTTTTTTACTATGACATTGGTGCCATTTTCTATGACATCCGCATTGGCTACAACCACTTTAAAGGTTGTCATATCGCCCAGAAGGAATTCGACCGCCCTGAAGCCGTTCTCTTCCAAAAGGCTTGCAACCATATTGACTCCACTACCAAATCTGCTGATATATCCAAGATTGACCATTATCTCATCGCTGTTTGGATTGCGATAGTCTGTTTCGTCAGGAAAATTCTCAACATTGACTTTTCCATATATATTGCCTGAATTATTGGTTTCTATACGGTCACTATACTCATAAAATTTAATCGGCGAGTTATTCCCATTATATCGTTTCAATCTAAAAGATTATTTCGATGCGACAAGTACTAATTCATTTTTACAATTTGTGATTTTGGAATTTTATTTCTAATTTTGCAACACAATAAAACCGAGAACACCCGATGAGAGTTATAACAGAGGAACCGTTGAAGAACTACATATCCCGCTATCCGGACACGGAAACAGCGTTGCAAGCATGGCTCAAAACAGTAAAGAAAGCCAACTGGACCTGTTTTGCCGATGTCAAGAAGGATTTCAACAGCGTTGATAATGTGGGTAATCAACATTACGTGTTCAATATCCGGGGCAACAACCATAGGTTGATAGTCGTGATAAAGTTCACAATCAAATGGGTGTATATCCGCTTCATCGGGACACATCAGGAATATGATAAAATAGACGCATCGACAATTTAACAGCATACCAGCCATGACAAAGATAGAAAACGAACAGCAGTACCGTTGGGCACTCAGCCGTGTGGAGGAAATTCTTCCTATGGTGAAGGATGACACTCCACTTACCGACCCTTACAGCATAGAGCTTGAATTGCTCTCAGGACTTGTTGCCGATTATTCAGATGAACATTACTCAATCGGAGAGCCGACATTGGTAGATATGCTCAAACTGCGAATGTACGAGATGGGGCTTACACAGGTAGCCTTGTCGAAGCTCCTTGGGATTGCACCCTCGAGAATCTGCGAATACCTCTCAGGTAAGAAAGAGCCGACCCTTCGCCAGGCGCGCATAATCAGCACCAAACTCAACATTGACCCCTCAATCGTGTTGGGGGTGTGATCAAGTATAAGATCACGTTGCTTGCCCGGCGCATAGTGGATTTTCATGTGTGCCCCGACATGCCATATAAGGATAATCCGGATTTTTGCACCTCAACAATGCCGAAGCCATCAACGACGGACTGAGTATGACAGTCATCAGCCGCCTCCTCGGCCACGGAAGCCCCCAACGTCACCGAAAAATTCTACGCCAAATTCCTCCCCAAGACCCTCACTGCCGGAGTCGAACACCTCGGCTACGCCTACCTCACCGAGGAACTGGAATAATTTGGATAATCAGAATATTGACAGTAAATTTGAAGACAAACACTAAATTTCCAAATAATGGAGTACAAACGGAAAAACATCAAAAACATAGAGGTTATCACAAATTGTGACAACCTTGACGCAACTCCAATAGAGAATAGGATCTTTACAGTTCGCGGCCACCAGATAATGGTTGACAGAGATTTAGCAGAACTGTATGGTGTTGATACTCGTTCACTTAATCAAGCCGTCAAACGAAATATCGATCGTTTCCCCGAAAGTTTCCGATTCCAAATTTCAGATGAAGAGAAAACGGAACTGGTCGCAAATTGTGACCGGTTCAAGACAACTATAAAATTCTCTCCCTCCAATCCATATGCTTTCACAGAGCAAGGAGTGGCCATGCTGTCTGCTGTGTTGAAAAGCGAGACTGCAATTCATACAAGCATCCGGATCATTGAGGCTTTTGTAGCTATGAGAAATTTCCTCATGAACAATGCCTCAATATTTCAGAGGATGGAACGGCTTGAAATGAAACAGTTGAAAACTGACGAGAAAGTGGATGCTATACTTGACAAACTCGGAGAAGAGAAAAAGCCCAAGGAAGGTATTTTCTTCCAAGGCCAGATCTTCGATGCTTACGTTTTCGTTGCCGACCTCATCCGCAAGGCGCAGAAAAGAATCGTCATTATCGACAACTACATTGATGACACTGTGCTCGTGCAATTGGCAAAACGTAACGCAGGAGTATCGGTTGATATTTACGATGGTCAAATTTCCCGCCAACTTCGCCAAGATGTGACTGCGCATAACGCCCAATATCCCGGAGTTACACTCCATCACTATCAGAAAGCTCACGACCGCTTTATGATAATCGATGAGGACGTATATCATATCGGAGCCTCGCTGAAAGACCTCGGCAAGAAACTGTTTGCCTTCTCAAAGATGGATATGATGACCGGCTTCGAACTGCTCTCAAAGCTGTAGCCACCTCTGCCGGCGGCAAGCATTGCAACGGGGGACACGACTTTGGAGTGTTCCCAACCGCCCACGGCAAGGACATTTTGTGGTAACAGTTTAGTTACCCATAATCCGAATAGCAACTATTCGGACTATTTGAATTCACTACCATTATTTTTCGAAGTGAAAAACATTTCGTAATTTTGTATTGGATCTTCCGAGGGGGAATTGGAAGTGAGCAACAACGCACTTTCTATCTAAGTTGACAGATCAGTCAACATGCTTAAGGTCCTCCCCGTGCTTCCCCTTGACATAAAAAAAAATAACAATGAGAAAGTACAGGTTATGGAATTGGAATCCTTACTGATTATGCGATTGAGAGAAAAGATTGTTAGGAAAGGATTGGGAGAATTTGCTTTTCATAGTGCAAAGATACAATATAAATTCGACAAATGGGTACTTTTAGACTTAAAAATTACAATTAAAAGTAATCACCCAACCCAGCAAAACTTATAAAACTGCGAAAACGATAAACCTTTCATGGCTTCCTTGACCTTCATATATGGCAGTCTTCCGATAAGCCTGACACGATCACAGAAACTCAACTTCTTGACACACTTGTTGATAGAGATAAACGAACGAGGCTTTATGGCAAAATCTGAGAGTGCGAAATCTTGGATAATAACAGAAGCAGGAAAGAAATACTTGAATTCTTAACTATGCCAAGAACGTTTTGAGCGTTTTCTGAGCGTTTTCTGAGTGTTTTTACTCCTTTTTACCTGTTTTTACTCGTTTTCCATATTGGCTCGCCATCGTCTTTCATCGCCAAATAAGCTTGCCTATTTTCGATATAGATAGCATAAGTAGCTGATATTATGAATGTAAACAATTTCTTCAACGAGGAGGAGTATTAAAACATTCGAACACGTAAATCTAAGTTTATCAATCGGATAAGTAAGCTAAAATTGTTTATCCGATTGTTTTTTGTGTTTTAGCCAAACATATGTCAGCTTTACAAATATCTGAGATTCAACTAATTAAAAATTTACTCAAATTCTCTAAATCAAGTATGTTTTATTATGGACTGCTTTCCTTTCTGAATACAGGCATCAATCGAAGAAGATACTAAAAAAGTATGAGGATTGGAAAAAGGATGAAGGTGTTTACATCAACACTCCGGGTGAGCTTATTGCTCTGATGCAGGAGTCCATTAAAAAAAGCAAGAGGCCAACCTATTCAGCCGCCTCAGTAACTCCTTCAACTGCGTGGTTGATGAGCTAATTGTGCCGCAAACTTACGACTTTTCTACGAGATAAACAAATTCTCGAGGATAAAAGTTGAAAAAATCGTATTGTGTATACTTCCAAATCAAAATGCAAAATCTAAAGATGGATTCATAAAAAAAAGAGGCTCCCTGTTCGCGCGTGGGAGCTTCAAAATCCATTTTAACGTGCACATAAGACGACTAAGCTCTTAAGGGCACGGCTTAAGTTGCGTTGCAAAGTTAAGCATTATTCAGCAATTAAACAAATGATTAGATATTAAACTTTTCATCAAAATTAGCACACCGTTTCACAATTTGTTGTGTATAAAACCAACCGTAAGCTTTTATAGGTGTGAACTGGTCACAATTTGTGACCAGTTCACACCTATGCCCATAGAGAATCGTATCCTCACTATCAGGGGACATCAAGTGATGATGGATAGAGACGTGACTGAACTTTATCCCTCCTCGTACACCATCCGACGGCACCGACACTTCTGAAACCCTCTACGTCGGCTACGAAAATTTTTCTTACCGCAATATCCTCTCCATCTCTATGAATGGAGTTCTCTAAAAAAAGTAAACCTATCGGTTGCATTTTTAATCATTTTCGCTAACTTTGCAGTCTCTGAAGCGTTTATACTTGGCGTTTTTGACCAAGATAGTTTTGTTGAACTCACTAATGAAGAATAATATGGCAAACAAGGCAATCAAATTCTTAGAAACTCATATGAGCGAGACACCTTCACGCTTTGTTGAAGAAGCCACATGGCGAAGAGAAAATGCGAGTTGGCTACGTTGGTCACGTCAGCTTGCCGTTACTCTGATTGGGTATATGCAAGACAATGGCATGAAGCAAGCCGACCTCGCCTCAAAACTTAGAGTAACACCTCAATATGTTAGCAAACTCCTTTCTGGCACTGAAAACCTCAGCTTCAAAAGTATAGCCAATATTGAGGCCAAGTTAGGCATTTCTTGTTTAGTTATTTCTTAAAACGGACAATGCTTGACACCTTGAGGCGTACCTTGTGCTCTTATGTAACATATTCCTTCCCATAGCAACCATCACAAAGTCTCTCGGTACCATTATGATCCTTTCGCTGACAAGAAATGAGGCATAGCCGTCAATCACGTCTTTGATTTGAATTTAAAGATGAGATTACCTTTGAAATCATCTTATTTTTCTTATTGATAAATAGAACTGATATGGATGATTAAAATATGCTGGATTTAGTCAAATGAATACTGAGCCCGGTAGAGGTAAGGTCGGCTGATAAGACCTTACCTCTACCGGGCGTATTCTTGATACCACGTCCTCTTTTTTATTCCGGCGAATTATCAGACTTTCTATTAGCCGCTCTTTTGATTGCATATTTAGTCACCGGAAATATGGTAGCTAACATTAGCAAAAGAGCCACCATACACTCGGCATATATGAAATCCAAAGAGAAAAGGAGTTGCGTGAGTCCTACCGTACATATGGGTACAAATAAGAAAAGCCAAACAGCAAATGGCCATAATGGAATATCACGCTTCTTTTCTCCGGCGCCTGCATCAGCAGGGACAAATAACGATTCTAATTCTTTTTTCATCTCCATAAAAAATTTTTCCACAAAGGTAATAATTTTTATGGAGATGAAATAGTTTATTTACGTTTATCCCATGAAGGATGCGCCGGGTCCTCCGCCACAAGTGCCTCCTCAAGGTCGATTCCCAATGCCGTGGCAAGCATGCTGCCATATTCCTTATCGGCATTGTGGCACGCACGCACATGACGCTGCTTTATGAAGAGGGGAACACCCTCCATCTGTGCGGCGGTATTGTCGCAGGTCGCCTGCTTGTCGGCCTCACTCATCAGCCGCCATAGCTTGCCGGGCTGCGTGTAATAGTCATCGTCATACTCCCGTTCGTCATAATTATACATATCGCCATGCAGCTCCAACGGAGGTTCCTTACGCGAAGGGGTATCCTTCCATTCGCCAAAACTGTTGGGTTCGTAAGCTATTGTGTCGCCATAGTTTCCATCAGTACGCATCTGCCCATCACGATGATATGAATGATACGGACACTTAGGCTGGTTCACCGGAATCAGATTATGATTCACACCCAGACGGTAACGCTGAGCGTCGCCATATGAGAAGAGACGTCCCTGCAGCATCTTGTCAGGAGAGAAACCTATTCCGTCCACTATATTCGCCGGATTGAAAGCTGCCTGCTCAATCTCCGCGAAGAAGTTATCCGGATTACGGTTAAGTTCCAGTATACCTACATCATGCAACGGGAAATCCTTGTGATACCATACCTTGGTAAGGTCAAACGGATTGATATGATATTCCTTCGCCTCATCCTCGGTCATAAGCTGCACCTGCAGCTTCCATTTCGGAAAATCACCGCGCTCGATAGCCTCGAACAGATCGCGCTGGTTTGACTCCCGGTCTTTGGAGATAATCTCCTCCGCCTCTTTATCTGTCAGATTCTTTATCCCCTGAAGTGAGCGGAAATGAAACTTAACCCATGTGCGCTTGTTATCCTTGTTTATAAAACTGTAGGTGTGGCTTCCGAATCCATGCATATTCCTGAACGATGCCGGTATGCCACGCGGCGACATGGTGATGGTAATCTGATGCAGAGCCTCAGGGAGCAGGGTCCAGAAATCCCAGTTGGCAGTGGGATTACGCATTCCGGTGCGCGGATCTCTTTTTATGGCATGGTTAAGGTCGGGAAATTTCAACGGATCGCGTAAAAAGAAAACCGGTGTATTATTCCCCACGAGATCCCAGTTACCCTCATCCGTATAGAATTTCATCGCGAAACCTCTGATATCACGTTCCGCGTCAGCGGCGCCACGCTCACCTGCAACCGTTGAGAACCGAACCAGACAGGGAGTCTGTTTCCCAACCTCCGAAAAAATAGAGGCACGTGTATACTCTGATATGTCGTTTGTAACGGTGAAAGTGCCGAATGCACCCGAACCTTTCGCATGCATTCTCCTCTCGGGTATGACCTCACGGTCGAAATGGGCCATTTTTTCAAGATACCATGGGTCCATCATGGTCTGGGGGCCACGCAGACCCGCCGTCTGTACATTTTGGTTGTCGGCGATAGGCCGGCCGTTTTCAGCAGTCAGTCTTTTCTTATCCATACAATCACAATGGTTTTTAATGTGTGTTTATCATAATAAGTCGGTATGCTATGATAACATACCTGTATTAAGAAAGGTTTACTCCCTAAATCTACTAAAACATCACACCGAAATATCTAAGATAATTCGGTGCAATATTTGCGTAAAAACGCCCTTAGGGCATTCCATTTACTACAGCTATCTTATCAACCCGGGCAGCATCCATATCCACCACCTCCATACGGAATCCGTTCCAGGTTATAGTGTCGCCTACCCCCGGCACGCGTTTGAGGTGATTCATCATAAGACCGCCCATCGTGGTATATGACTCAGGGGTGAAGAGATCCTCTTTATCGAAATATGATAGAAAGTCAAATATGGGACAACGTCCGTCTACGAGCCATTCATCCATATCCGTACGTTTCACTATCATCGGCTCGTCAAGAGTGTCGGGACAACTCCCTACCAGCCCATCGAGGATATCCATAAGTGTGATTACCCCGCAAAAAGCGCCATACTCATCGCACACCAGGGCGGAATGGGTTTTCGACTGCCTGAACGTGTCAAGCACATCGTAGACCTTCATATTCTCAGGCACATATAGACTGTCGGTCAACATCGTGCCGAGATTGAAACTCTCCTCATCAATGGCAAGAATCAGTTGCTTCAACGAAATCACACCCACGATTTCGGTCTTAAGCGGATTATAGACCGGATACGAGGAATGCAGCTCATGCAGCAATATATCTCTCACTTCAGCGGCAGTCATGTCGCTGGTAAGGCACACCACATCGCCACGCACCGTCATTATCGACTCCACCCTGAGATCTCCCAGAATAAGTGTACGTTCCATAATATCCTGTTCAATCTCCTGCACCTCTCCCGTCTCGGTGCCCTCCTTTATCAGGGATTTGATCTCCTCCTCGGTCACGCCCGACGACTTCTTGTCGATACGCAGGAGCTTCGATATTCCTGTGGTAGATACTGAGAGTATCCATACAATCGGATAGGTGGCGATTGACAGTATTCTCATCACGGGTGCCACGAGCTTCGCAATCCTGTCTGACATATTCATCCCTATGCGCTTAGGCACAAGCTCACCTACTACTATCGACAGATAGGTGACAACTGACACTATCAGAATCTTCGACACAGTCATTGCCACGGAAGTTTTAAGCCCCCATGACTCAAGCACCTTCCCGAATTCGCCGGCTATTGTGGCTCCCGAGAACAAACCTGTCAATATCCCGATGAGTGTGATGCCTATCTGTACAGTCGAGAGGAAACGTTCCGGCTCATTTGCAAGCTGCAGTGCAGTGGCGGCACTTCGGCTCCCACCCTTGGCCTCGGTTGAAAGTTTTGATTTACGGGCTGAGATGAGGGCCACTTCCGACATGGAGAATACTCCGTTAAGCAGTATCAGCACGCAGATTATAATCAGGTCATCCATATATTTTAAAATAATGATGTGTATTTTGATAACATACATATGTTAAGAATGGTTTATCGGCACTTTCAGCCTGTCTCCGGCAGGGGAAGTGGGGAGGCTTCTATTTTAGTATCAGCATTTGCAATCATCTGTTTTTATTATTAATTTTGCGATATTATAACAACATGCGTTTCTCCAACATCGTTATCCTTTCATGATGCGCTGAAATAAATTTGAAAATATGAGAATTCTGATTGCTGAATCGAAAACTATGTCAGGGTGCGATGAGGTTGTATCCCCTGAAATGTTTACCGCCCATCGTCCACGGCTGGATGCGTTGGCCACATCCTTCATGGCCGACTGGATTCTACGCGGACCGCAGACTATGGGGAGCGCACTGAAACTCAGTCCGAAACTCACCGCCGATTTTATGAATATGGCTTATGAATTTCCCAACAAGTCGATTGGACAAAAAGCCCTGGCTGCGTATACCGGAGTGGTGTTCAGAGCTTTGGATTATCCCTCGCTGACTCCCGGCGAGCGGCAGTGGGCGGAGGGGAAGACCGACATCATCTCCTCGCTCTACGGCTGGCTGCGCGGCGATGACATTGTGAAACCATATCGGCTCGACTTCTCGCCGCGCATTGCTCCGGGTGATGTTTCGATGTCGGCATATTGGAAGCCGCTGGTCACCCCCCTGCTGAATGAATCTCTCTCACAGGACGGTGAGACGGAGGTCTTGGATCTTCTCCCTGCCGATGCCGCCAAATGTGTGGATTGGAACAAGTTGAAAAAAGCCGGAGTGAAAGTGACGAAGGTAGATTTCCTTGTGGCCGGCGAAGATGGAGAATTGAAGCGGCCACATTCAACGCTCCTTAAGACTCTCCGCGGCAAGCTGCTGCGTGAGATTATCCTACGCCGCATCGACAGCGTCGATGAATTACATGCACTCTCAACCGACACAATGTACGCCGTTCCCGACGAAAACACCCCTCCATCTGAGGCCCCGCGTCAGTTTTGCATTTTTCATACCGTAAAAAACTGCAGTCTTGATGAACGAAGATAAATCGGTCGGAGAAGCCAACCGTAAGTTCTGGTTGCAGATGACCAAGGAGTGTTCAATCCCCTACTGCACTGAGATGCTCAAACTCAGTGTGGAGCATTCTCGTGTCAATCCCACTGTCGCACAGTCATGTCAGGACTCTGTCAAAGTGAATTACACCAGTGGCTCGTGTAAAGAGCCTCTGAATAAGACTATTGCACGTATCAGCGAATATATGGATCTGATTGTCGAGAAAACCCGCTGTGGCAAGAGGGGTGAGATCACACCTGATGACAGTCCCTTCCCGTCCGACCTGTCAGGATTCATTCATGGATATTGCGGCGACAGAAGTTTCGAGCCTGCGCATCTTATGTGCAAACTGGGGGTGCTTCGAGATGACACCCACAGTCTGACATACGAATTCCTGATAGAATACGACCTCTTTCATCCCGATGTAGAGATATATTACGGCGTCAAGGCCATATCCGACAGTTGGGTCACCACAGCGGCATTCCAGTTCCATGTGTTGGAAGATTGGCGCAAGGTGAGGAGCGCAAAGAAATATCTCGGGATGACGAATCAGATGAAGATGTCAAACAACGGAGAGAATGGCACCTTCTGGCCTTTCTGGTTGCGTCTTAACGTAGAAGGCCACAATATGCTGGGCGATGCGGTGAAAAGGTTGGAGGTATTCTATCAGGATTATAAACGCAATCTTCAGTTGGCCGAGGTAGTGGCTCCGCGGTTTGGAGAGATCTATGACAATCTCCTTGCATGCACATATTCACCGGAGGGTCTCGACCGACTTCTGGAGACGATAGATATGCGTTTCGGTAAGGAGGGACGTAGATTGTTTACGGATGTATTTGTGAGGAACTGTCTTGAGAAGGGATATATAGAGCGGTTCGGGGAGTCAGCCTATATCGTGAAAGGCATTCCCAATTACAAGTTCACCTATCTTGCGAGGCAGTTCTTCATCGGCCTGTCATATAAGATTGGCGAAGGACGCATACCTGTGCCACAGAAAGAGCTGACACAGGTATTTTTAGGAAGGAAGAAGAGACATCTCTCCGCGTCCGACTGGGGGAAGAGCGACAGCGACATGAAGGAGGAATGGTTGAAATGTGAGAAAGAGGTTATCGACTGGCTGAATCTGCCGGTGCGCAAGCTCTGATTCCGCAAAAGTAGAGGTCTATTTTTATATCCCCCTTTTCGGTTTATATTTGCATCTGCTAATTTATGGCAATGTTTAATATAACGAAAAGCATCATGATCAGATTCAGAAAATTTTTGATTTTCCTATTGTTCATCTCATGGGCAATGGGTATGCGGGCCTCAATGTCCGTGGGAAATTTCACCTATATCGGTTATGACACTACTCCCTGGGGGACCCAACTCGCGGAAGTGTCTGCCGCAAATAAATACATCTCGGGATATATTGAGATTCCGGGCGCTATCAGTGCCAATGGTGTTCAATACAGTATTGCCAAGGTGGCCGAAGAGGGATTTCAGATGTGTACTTCCATCACATCTCTCTCCCTTCCCCCAACACTTATCGAAGTGAAGAGAAGAGCGTTCTTTGGCTGCCGCTCAATGACATCTGTTCAGTTTCGCGACGTTTACGACCCGTTGACAATTGGAGATGAGGCTTTCAGCAATTGCTCCAAGCTCTCTGAGGTGGAATTTCCCGAGAGAGTGTCATCCATAGGCGGTTCAGTCTTCAATCAATGCACCTCACTTGTTTCTGTGAGTTTCCCCTCCACCCTCCGCAAGGTAGGCAAAAGTACGTTCTCAATGTGCACCAAACTATCTTCCGTGAAAGCAGCCAGCCTGGAATCCTGGTGTAAAATAGAATTCGAGGATTTTCAAGCCAATCCTTTCAGTGCCGGAATCTATTCTATCGCTCCTGTCACATTGGAAATCAGTGGTGAGACACTTCGCAACCTGACCATACCTACCTCTGTAACGTCAGTTTCAAAATATGCGTTTGCCAATTACCAATTACTTGATGAAGTAACATTCCCGGCCCATGTCAAAAGTATTGGCGAGGGATGTTTCCTGAATGCAAAGATATCCAAGATAACCTCTCTAAATCCGGAACCTCCTGTTCTCGGACAATACTGTTTTGACGGAGTCAGCAAGTCAACGCCAGTATATGTGCTTGACACAGCATTGGCTGCCTATACCTCAGCCCCGGGGTGGAGTGAGTTTAAGAATTACATAACAATAAGCACCGAGACGGCCGACCGTTTCTTGTATGATGGTATGATGTATTCTGCATTGACCGATTCCACCTGTAGCCTTATTGATGGTAAGGATGGTGTGGAGACTATACCTGAGACTGTCTACTTTCAAGGTCATCCCTACACCGTGACTGAAATAGGGGAAAAAGCCTTCAGATTCTCTAAAATATCTAATCTGACAATCCCTGACTGCGTGGAGACTATCGGCACTCAGGGAATAGCCTCTTCAAGCCTAACCAATGTCCTTATTGGGAAAGGGATACGTAAAATAGGTGCAGGTACATTCGAGGTGAAGACATTGGAACAGATGACCATTCTTGCTGATAATCTTCCTGAATTCTCCTTCACCGTCTCAGAAGCCACCAATAATGGAATAACAACAAAGAACCTGCTCTTTAACAGCAAGAAGGTATTGGACGAGTGGAAAGCATTTTGTGGCACTTCTGCACTTACCAAGTGGAGCAATGCAAATTACCGCCATCTTACTATTGACGGCGAAATCGATAAAAGTGTAAATCTCGTTGCCGGAGGGATAGCCTATCCTTTTAAGGTGCAAATCTGTGAAAGTAATATATTGCAACCATTTGCATACACTTACAAAAGTGGGAATGAACATGTAGCCAAAGTTGTGGAGACTTTGAACGGAGCCACTGGACCATTTATCGTTCCTGTGGGTGCCGGCAGTACTGATATCACCGTATCCTCCAACACAGGATTGTCAACAGTGATAAAAGTTAAAGTGACACCAAGTCTTGAGCGTATATGGTTTGACGAAACTTCGCAGACAGTCAATGTCGGAGGGAAATTAAGCCTTATTCCTCATGTATATCCGGAGGGAGCAGAAGTTAATTATAAATGGTCAAGTTCAAATGCAGACGTTGCATCTGTTGACAATACAAGTTCTGAGAATATTGGTGTTGTAACTGCCCGCAAACCGGGAAAAACTACCATTAAAGTCAGCACTCATGTCGGACTCTCAGCAGAATGTGAGGTCATCGTAACCCAGCCTGTGACAGGTGTGACCCTAAATCTGTCGGAGGCTACCATCGAAGTTGGGGAGAGCATTGCTCTCGAAGCCACTGTCTCTCCGGACAATGCTACTGACAAGACTCTGACTTGGAGAAGCTCTGATACGACGGTAGCGACCGTCAGCGAGTCGGGAGTTATAAAGGCGCAGTCGGCCGGAAAGACCACAATAACCGTGACTACTTCTAATGGCATCTCTGCCTCATGTGTGATTACCGTGACACAGCCCGTAATCGGCGTGACCCTAAATCTGTCGGAGGCTACCATCGAGGTTGGAGAGTCCATTGCTCTCGAAGCCACCG
>CANPMT010000038.1 GCA_947575235.1 uncultured Porphyromonadaceae bacterium | reverse complement strand
TTTACTTATTTACTTATTTACTTATTTACTTATTTACTTATTTACTTATTTACTTATTTACTTTACAGAAAACTTTGAATCATCAATTCATTCTAATATTTTATTCATATGGTTCTTCCCTATTGAATCTTCCCATACAATCTTCCCATCCACCATAAGTTCATAAACTGATGAACCGCCTCCAAAACATTGCATATAATCATTGTCAATAGGTCCTGACACAGATCCCAATCCTTTGATCCATTCTCCTTGAGCCCAGGTTATTGCTTTACCTTCACTTGCGTCTGCGATCTTGAAAATCTCATAAGTATTGCCACACGATTTCATATAACTTTTTCCTGTGCATATGATTTCAATAGGGCTTGGATAAACGTCGCTATAAAAGCCTTGACAAGTTGAATATACTTTAACTATATCTCCGGATTTGATATTATAGTCAAAAATCAGTAGATCCCATGCATGATTTTTTGGAGCAAAGAAGACTTTATTCTTCTCTGCTCTTAAACCATATACATAATTTGCTTTTCCTGAGAGATATTTTTGATAAACTTTCCAATATTTTTGGTCAGCTATTAAGGTGTCTCCTTGAATAAAGTAAATCTCATGATATCTTTCGGAGGGCCATTCATCTGTACGCCCTTCACAGAACCACACAGTTCCATCTTTGTAGGGATTAATGCTCCGGCTGCAAGATTCCAAAAATATTATTACAGCAAAAGCAATGAAAAGGTAAAGGCTGTTCTTCATGTTCGATATGTTGGTTATAGTTATAGTGGAAAGAGAAGGAGCTTTGCTGATGGAAACACTCTTTCATAATACTTAACAAATAGGACATTGTTTTTGTTTGATTTATGGATAACATAAAGGTGCTTAAACGATTGATGGATATATTGGCGTCTATTGATTCCATTGAGTCTTTTGTGGCTCGATTCCCCAAGCAATTTCAAGTATTTCATTCAGAACCTATGTATAGATCAGCTGTGTTGTATCATATTGCAATCGTAGGTGAGGCATTAAATCAAACATTAAAACTATATCCTGAGATTAAAATCTCCTCTGTAAGGTGGTTCCCTACAGTGTCCATACCAACCATAGCAACCTCCGGCAAAAAACATATTCAATCTGAGCAGTGAGGAGAGCGAAGATGCTGAATGATGCGCATTACACATATGCGCAGACTGGAGCATATCACAACTCAAATTTTACATTTATTCGCTGTTTTATTACAGAATCTTCCCATACTATCTTTCCGTTTACCATAACCTCATATACTCTTGAGCCCATGCCGAAACAGTTCATATAAAAGTTGTCTGTTGGACCAAAAGGTGTTCCCATGCCTTTAATCCATTTTCCGGAAATCCATTTTGATTCGTCCCAATTCTCAACGGGTGCCACCGTAAAGACTTCATACGTAATACCACAAGATTCTATTGTACTTTTTTCCTTACATTTCATTTTCCGTGGTGCAGGGGAGGTATTACCATAGAAGCCGTTACATGTGCTATAAACTTCAAAAATGTCACCAGGCATAATATCATAGTCAAAAATCAATAGCTCCCACTCATGATTTTGTGGTGCATAATAAATCTTATTTTTCTCAACTCTTAAGCCGCAAATATAATAGTCCTTTGCGTCATCATCTGAGAAATTGTTGCCATATAATTTCAGGTATTTCTTATTCCCAATAATGGTATCACCATGTATGAAATTTCTATAGAGAAATCGTTGTCTTAATGGTCCTTCATCAGTTACTCCTAAGCAGAACCATACGCTTCCATCTTTATAAAGATTTATTTCTCGACTGCATGATATTAAGCACATTATTATCAAGAATATAGTGGGAATGTCACTCCTTCTAATATTAATATTCATCATAGTTAATATCCGATTGAACATAAAAGTTGCCGTATACCTTGTATTCAAGTTTATCATGTGGGTCTGGATCAGGACAGAATATTTCTCCTGAATAATAACCATCGCAGTTGCCATACCACCCCCAGTGGCAATATAGCTCAATATCTATAGTGTCAGTAATAGCTGCAGTTCGGTCAACTAAAGAATATTTGCATCCATCAATCACCCAAAAATGACCATTTTCAGGATTGATTGTAGAAATGCCTCCTTGAAAATACATTCTATTATTTTTACATATATTACTAATCATTTCCTTGGGATTATAAACCCCCGTATTTGAAACTTCATATCCTAATTCTTTAAGAACTGTCATGGCTCCAATAAGATCACTTATAGGTTGGTTATTTACATACTTTAACCCCATTCTCTGTCCTAACTTGTAAAGGAGTGTCTGTGTTGCATTCAAAGCTCCATAATATGTATGAGGCCAAAACTGAACAAGAGGAAATGGGGTAGTTCCCAATGTGGGAATTATCGGATTGGTAGTTAATGCTATGCTTTGGATAGTGTCACGTCTTTCAAGCAATGCTTTAGTGATATATCTGAAATCATAGCACATTGAATCAAGAACAAGGTATGGTTTGCAGTAAGCCATGAGAGTAAAACCTGCTAATGGCCCGCATCCAACTGAATTCTCTTCGGATACCGATGTCGGAAACAGAGGTTCGTCACTTGTACATCCTCCGGCAAACATTATTGCAGCAAATGCAAGTAAAAGGTAAAACTTGTTCTTCATGTTCGATATGTTGGTTATAGTTATAGTGGAAAGAGAAGGAGCTTTGCTGATGGAAACACTCTTTCATAATACTTAACAAAATAGACATTGTTTTAGTTTTGTAAGAAAATTCTTTTTTGGGAGATGTGGTGGATATGTCAAACTAAACAATTGTTTAATTGAGATATATAGGCTTGCCACAACTCCGTCAGGGACGAACACTATGGGTTTTACAACAACTTTAACTTATAAATCAATATAAGCAATGTGGAAAGGGTATAATTGTTGTGGAAAGACCAAAAATAGGAACTGATAATTGGAGAATAAGATTAATTCATTGAATTTGTTTAACCATTATTTGTAATAAATTGGATTTTTCCATATGGTATTTTTGTTAATGCGATTCAGAGTGATAGAATCTTTCCAGATTCTCTTGCCATTCATCAAGATTTCGTAGACGCTTGAGCCTCCACCTGCACTTTGCATATAATCATTTTCAATAGGTCCTACTTCAGATCCAATACCTTTTATCCATTTCTCCGTTCCATTATTTCCTACATCTTTGTTGATTAGACTTGACATAGAGAAAACATCATATGTAATTCCACATGATTCCATTTTACTCATTCCGAAACATTTCATTTCAATGGGTAAAGGGCAGATATCGCCATAGTACCCAACACTTGTGCTGTATACCTTAACTACATCTCCCGGTGTTATGTTATAGTCAAAAATCAGCAGATCCCATTCATGATTCTTGGGAGCAAAGAAGACTTTATTGTATTCAGTCCTTATGCCACACTCATAGATTGCAGATTTAGAGAGATATTTACGATATAGTTTCAGATATTTTTTATTAGCTATAACGGTATCTCCTTTAATGAAAAATGTTTCATGAAAATTTTTAAAGGGCCAATCATCAGTTATTCCCTCACAAAGCCATGCACTCCCTTCCGTATAAGCATTAAGGGAATGTATGCATGACGAGAATCCAATCGAGCATATTACCAAGGATAGACAGTATTTTAATAATCTAAACATTAATACTCTAATCATTCTTAATTTCAGATTGAACATAAAAATTCAGACTTGCACTGTATTCAAGTCTCGTTGCCGGATTTGGGTCAGGATCCGGACTGAAAATCTCACCGGTGTAGTAACCATCACAGTGCCCATACCAACCCCAATGACAATACAGTTCGGTGTCGATTGTATCTATGATAGAAGTTGAATTTGCAATCAAGCTATACTTACAGCCGTCGATCACCCAAAAATGGCCTTTTACAGAATCTCTTAGCGATTGGCCTCTTTGAAAATACATTCTGTTCTTTTCATTGATATTTATGGCCATTTCTTTTGGGTGATAATCCATAGTGCCAGATACCTTATATCCAGTTTCTTTTAAGGTAATCAATGCACTATCTAAACGGGATTTTGTCTCATTAGGAGTATAAGTGGCATTCATTCTCTGTCCTAACTTGTAAAGGAGTGTCTGTGTTGCATTCAAAGCTCCATAATATGTATGAGGCCAAAACTGAACAAGAGGAAATGGGGTAGTTCCCAATGTGGGAATTATCGGATTGGTAGTTAATGCTATGCTTTGGATAGTGTCACGTCTTTCAAGCAATGCTTTAGTGATATATCTGAAATCATAGCACATTGAATCAAGAACAAGGTATGGTTTGCAGTAAGCCATGAGAGTAAAACCTGCTAATGGCCCGCATCCAACGGGACAACGCGGATAATATTTCTCCACAACCAAATTATATGGAGTGCGTTGTCCTAATTTGATTTTGATTACAGGGTCATGAATATACCGGATAGTATCGAGGAGTTCGTTTCTTGAGACTCTGAGGGGAGCGGATCTCTTGACCTCTTCGGCATAATTTTTAATATTGCTGACGAAGTAGTTCATCGCCATCTCGTTGTCGGTAGAGAAAGAGCCCTGGTCGGAGTAAGCAAGAATTGGCTTTACCACACGGTCAGCAGCCAATATAGCGAAGCCTCCGTCGTTGGCGTAATTCACTATGTAAGCCACGGTATCACCCTGCTGCACTACGTAATCGATGCTTGCCACCATACTGTCGGTTGCCCGGGTGGCTCTTCTTGAAGCAGCGGAGATTCCCAATGCTTCTGTGAGCGACCGTTTCTCACTGTTTGCAACGGCAACTGAATTCTCTTCGGATACCGATGTCGGAAACAGAGGTTCGTCACTTGTGCAGCCTCCGGCAAACATTATTGCCGCAAATGCAATCAAAAGGTAAAGCTTGTTCTTCATGTTCGATATGTTGGTTATAGTTATAGTAGAAAGAGAAGGAGGTTTGCTTATAGAAACACTCTTTCATAATACTTAACAAAATAGACATTGTTTTTGTTTTGTAAGAAAATTCTTTTGGGGGAGATGTGGTGGATATGTCAAACTAAACAATTGTTTAATTGAGGTATGTAGGCTTGCCACAACTTCCTCAGGGACGAACACTATGGGTTTTACAACAACTTTAACTGATAAATCAATATAAGCAAGGGGGAAGGGTATAATTAACCCCCGGTGGGGAACACCGGGGGTATGAGGGAGGATTATATGGCACACATGTCGTGTATGGCTTTACTACTCTGAATAATATCAAAGTATGAAAAGGGTGTGTAATTACAGTCCAAACAGAGATAAGAAGGAATCGAGTACGGTTGATTCTCGCAATTTCGATGATCCACATTTGGGGCACTTCGATGGATCATGTTGGAGCCACACTCCTCTGATTACTCTCTGAGAGAATTTATGGTCACAGTTTAGACATTTTACAGTTCGGGTAGAGATAGGATTCATTGATAAATAGCTTTTGAATGCGAGAGTTGTCATCTCAAATGACAGCTCTCGCATATGATTCAATAGAAAGATATTTTCGCAGTGTTATTTTTGATTAGTCGTCTGAATCAAGCCAGTCACGAACTTTTTCTCCTACGCTGCGGTCTGTATCATCTTCTGATCCCTCAAGAAATCCATCGATGAAACCTCCGATAAATTCAGAAAAAAATCCCATAATTTGAAAGATTAAATGGTTAGTATTAAGGTTAATTAACTCGTGTATTTTTACTAGTGGTATCTTGCTCAGAAAAACATTCGGTAGAGCAAGAAACCGTCAGCGATAATAAGCACCCACATAAAAATGGTAGTTTTAACAGTTGGTTTTACTCGCAGATGTTTATAGGAATAATCAATTGGATAATCCTGTTTCTTCTCTCCGAGAAATAATCCTAATCCTATTCCTATAAAACATCCGATAGGACCCGCTGCTGCTCCGATAATACCAAATATGATAGCGAGCAAGCATCCAAGGTTAGATTCTTTTTCGTACTGATATAGATCCAACATTTTTTTGTATCCTCCCATTGTCTGAAGAGTGACCTGTCCATTCTTTTCAATTCTGGCCATTTTCTCTTTTGCTTTATCCAATCCTTTTGAAATTGGAAGTATCCAATTAGAAATGGCCATAATAATGAGAGATATAACTAAACAGCCGTACCATTTTAAGTCGTATATAAGCCAAGTCCCAAGAAACCCCATGAGACCCAGTAATGCAACGATAAAGATCTGGTAGCCTAAACGTTCATCATTTTCTTGTCGTGTTTCGTTTAATGCTTCAAGGGTTTTATGAACTCTGGAGTATGCAGAATTTTTCTCTAAACCCTCGAGTATTGGGGTATGAGTATTGTTCAGATTTTGGCGCTTATTCTCAATCTCTTTGAAGATTTCATATACAGATTCAGATTCAAGAATGAGATTTGCTTTATCACTCCAGATTACTTCTGTCGGGTTTTCATAGATAAGAGGATAGAGATCGTAGCAGCCTATGGAGAAAAGGGGAGCATCTGCTGCTAAGAGGTAATAACTCAACTGTGGACACTTTATCCCTATGCAATTTTTTACGCAATTAAACTGCGTTCTCATAAAGTCAGCTCTTTCATTAACAGCCGCATCATCCAATAAATCTTCACGGCAATTAAGGACATAGTACAGGAGATATCTGTTTACTTTGTCAAGAGTCGGGAAAGGGAGGGCGTTTTGAAATTTTCCTTCCAAGGCAGCCTCATAAGTTGTTATGAGAAACTCCGTGAGGAGAGAATGATAGAGGGCTGTTCGATATTGAGCCAAAGATTTGAGTTTAGTTTCATTACAAAGATAATAGTTTTCTAAGAATCTGCTTTTGCATATTTCAAGACTTATATCCATTTGTTGTTTAGTCTGGTATAGGAATTGAAGTTTACCTTGAGCTTCTTGATTGAGGAGTCTTTTCACCTCTGCAATGGCCTTTTTAGATAGGATTGATCTCCATAGGTTGCCTGCGGCTTCAATAGTCCCAGCGAAAATCAGATTTGCATATATTGCATACAAATCCTCGTCTTTAATATTTTTCTTTTTGCTTATCTTATCGGCACTTGCAAAAAACGATTTTGATGCAGATTTGAATTTTGAGTCAATTGTTGCCAACGTCTCTAAAAGAGACCCCATCATGTTATCGATTTTTACAAAAATCTCTGGCATGGAGTCGATAGAAATATTTTGTCCACTTCCCAATGGCAAATTGGGAGAATAAGAAGAGATGTCAGTTTGATGAGTTGTTTCTTGGCTCATCTGATCTAATGCGTTTTGTATTTCTGAAGCCATTGGACTGTCTTGTGTCTGAGTAGTTTCAGCGTTGTTAATGGTCTCGTTATTCATGTGTAATCTTGTTAGTGTTTTGTTTGAGAATAGTTATGCGTTTAGTAATTGGAAGGTAAGATTCTGAAATAACTCTATATTTTGATTAATCTGTCTATTAGTATGATCAATTATGAGTCGAATGTTTGAATCTGTGGAGTCCTTCCCATGCCAATCTCGTACTGATTTTTGTAGACTTATGATGGTCTCCAAAATCTGATTGAGGTTTTGTTGTATTCCGGGAACGATTTCCCGTAGGTATATTAGTCTGTCAGCACGTTCTTCTCGCAATTTTGTCAGTTCATGCTGATACTGCATTCCAAGAGCCTGCAGTTGTCTGAATTCATGTAGAATTATTGGTGCATGATTTACAAGCATCTGGGCAGATGGTGAAGATTGATAAATTCTATCAATCTTTTGTAGCCCTTTTACTGTTTGTTTTACAATTACATTATCCATTCCTTATTATGTGGTTAGTTTTTGTGGTTGAGTTAAGGTCAATTTCATCAGGCAGTTTCAGCATGGTTTTCGATGCGGAGAATGTCTGCTTCGATTATCCAAATGCAAAATTAGGATTCCGAACTGGAAATTTTGTTTTACGTAAAACTATTTTTTGAGATAGATGTGCCGGTTTCTGGCAATACTTTTTTGTGACATAGGAGGTAGGGTATTGAGTAGGGTGGTACGGAAGGAAGTACTAAACTTTGTAGTTAAGAATATAATTTTTTGAAGTTTAGGATGTTATATAGAAAGAGAACCAATAAATCCGGCACCAAATGAATTTGATAGAAAAGAACTTACAGAAGGTGGTTGATCTTTGTAAGAGTTACAAGGTGAAATCACTTTATGTATTCGGGTCTATACTGACACCCCGTTTTCATAAAGAAAGTGATGTTGATTTTCTTGTGAAGTTTAATAAAAATGAAATCTCAGTGGAAGAGTATGCAGATAATTTTTTCGATTTACAATTTGAATTGGAAAGACTGTTAGGTCGAAAAATCGACTTGGTATGCGATGATGCCATTAAGAATCCCTATTTTAGAACTGAGGTTGACAGAACCAAGCAATTGATTTATGGATAACAGAAAGGTTCTTAAAAGATTGATGGATATATTGGTAAAATGAAGAAAATACTTGCACTTGTGAGTAATTTTAGTGAAGAAATCATTGAAGTATGGAATAAAAATAACTCTTTTAAAAAATAACTATGGAGAAGATACAGGAAATATGGTTTGATAATGACCGCATCTATATGAAATCTATAACAGGTAAAGAATTCAGTCGACCTCTTGAAGCATTTCCCGTATTGAAGGATGCCAATGATGTGGAACGTCAGAAGTTTTATATCTGGGGAAATGGAGAGTATGTTCGCTGGCAACGTCTTGACGAGGATTTATCTGTGGAATCTTTTTTGGAAGAACAGGAACCCAATTTTGACAATGAGGTTTCAAGGATATTCAGACGATGCCCCTGGCTGAATATAGGCGAGGTGGCCAAATTCATCGGTATGCCAAAAGCCGTTCTGGATAGATTTATCTATGGCATATGGCAACCAAAAGAGGAGACATTGGCCGCTATAAAGAACGGTATACGGTCTATGAGTTCTGAACTCTCATTGGCTGTCAGTTAAATAGCTGGCGGAGGAGGGTGGGCCAGTCGGGACCGGCTTTGGCTTTGGTGGAGCGGATGCTGTTGCGGAGGTTGCTCTCCTCGTAGATGGTGCCGTCGTTTTTCAGGAAGATGTTGGTGATGGCACGCCAGGGGATGTTGCCGTGTTTCCCCTCTGATTCGTAGAGCTGACGGTCAGTCTGGCTTAAGGCCTCCTGCTCAATGTAGTTACGAATCGCTTCCATCAGCTTGGGAAAATAATACTGGTGCATCTTCTCTGCTTCCGGTCTCTTGCCATAACCACTCTCAGCGGAGCAGTTATCAGCAGACGCCTCACCACTTGCGGGAGGTCCTGCGAAGCGGTAGGCGCGCGACGGGTTGCCATAAAGTGTGTCCGGGATGAACCAGCCGGCTTCGATGGCGCGGCTCAGGATACTTTCAAACACGTCCGAGGGCATCTTCTCTAATTTCACTCCCGCGTTGCCAAACATATGATCCCATTCCGAAAGTAGCTGCCGGTAGGCCACCTCAGTAAAACGGGTGCGCACACTCTTCGGCTTGGTTATGAGTCGCACAGGTTGCAACGTCTCCCCTGCGAGAAAACATTCATAGATATGTCTGATCTTCCTCAATGCCTCCACAGCCACCAACCGTATATCCTCATCCTCATAAAGAGTTATCCAGAAGGGCCAGAAAGTGTGGTTCTCGGCATTGTTGGTAATCTTGAAGCGATAGGTGAAGTCGATGTCGATAAATATGTTGTTGAGCAGGGTGGTGACAATGGGGGAGAGTTCCTGCCAATGCCCGTTGGCTATGCGTATGGCAGCCTCATGGTCTGACCCCGGCCGGGAGATGCACTTGCAGCCGAAATATATGCCCACATGAGGCTCCATCACGTCATACTCAATGAGGAATTCATAGTGCATGTCGGGATTCCCAGGCACGTCGAGTGGCGCGAGACGATACATCCAGTGGTTGCGGGTAGGGTGGCCGTGCAGGTCGCCTCTCAGCACCCGTGCTGCCTCCTCCTCGCAGCAGCCATTCCCGTCGGCCACCAGTTCGGCCATCTTCTCCTTATAGAATGCAGATGATTTTGCGGTGTACGTCTCCCAGTATCTTCTGTTGAGTTCCTCAAGTTTCAGTTTCATATAATCAGGTGTCATATACAAAGAAATCCCGCAGGCATGAGGCTTGCGGGATTCGTCTATCAGGCGGAGTGACCGAGATTCGAACTCGGGATACGCTTTTGGCGTATACACGCTTTCCAGGCGTGCCTCTTCAGCCACTCGAGCATCACTCCAGAACAGTTTTTACTGTTTCACACCGCGAAGTTAACGCTTTTATTTCATTTGACAATAACTTTATGCGATTTTTTTGTAATTTTGTGCAAAATTTCGTGGCCCGTCCCATATCTCCAGTGTGGGAAACCGGTAGTGTGTGCAAGGTATTCCCATTGTGTCACAGAAGGTTTGGCGCAGGCCCATAAGCAGAGATAATGCGATGAAAAAACTGATTGGGGCTGCATCGCTGGCGGCTATGTGCCTGATGGCACTCCCCGGATGCAGCGGAAAAGCGGAAGCCGCGCAGGATCAGCTGCCGGCTGATTTCAACTCCCTTGACGATGCCGCCAAGGTGGCTTATATGATGAACAATGTCGAGCCCGACTCCGTGGCCCGCTTCATCTGTGACGCGGCGTTAGGCCGCGAACGGCTCGGAATGCGCATTGACACCCTCGCCATGGCGGCCGCCTATGCCTATGAGCATTACAACGATTCGTCGCTGATAGTGTTCAGCCGGGAGTTCGACACCTATTCCGCCAACCTCCCTCTGGAGGATAAGATGCGGATATATGTAATGGCCGGCGAGAGCGACCCTAACCGTCTGGGGTATCAGCTCGGCCTTGAATACGTGAGCCATATCCGCGACAACAAGATGACCGCCGAGGATGTGCGCCGCGAGATCGAGGCCTTCAGGAGCGCGTGTGCCAACGACTCCGACACGTATGTGCGCTTCATGAAGGGGTTCAAGACGGTGCTGCGCACCGACCACGGGAAGGATTTACCGGAGAATATATACAATTCATTTATAGATTATTGAGTTCCTTATAGCTAACTGATATTTATGAAAACAATAGCAGAATATTCAGCGGATGTCGAGACCTCGCTCCGCTCACTCGCCTTCCCCGAGGGGAAGGTATCCACTCTCTATCAGCCGATTGAGTATGCTCTGTCGGCGGGAGGGAAGCGCATCCGTCCGGTGCTCGTGCTCATGGGGGCCGACGCCTTCGGAGGCCGTGCCGCAGAGGCTTTGCGTCCGGCTGTGGGAATAGAGACTTTCCACAACTTCACCCTGCTTCATGACGACGTGATGGATAATTCCGACGTGCGCCGCGGACGTCCCACCGTACACAAGAAGTATGACGCCAACACCGCCATCCTTTCCGGCGATACCATGCTGACACTGGCCACCAAATATGTGTCGGAGGTTGAGGGCTCGATGCTGCGCCCGGTGCTCGACACTTTCAATGAGATGGCTCTCGATGTTTATGAGGGTCAGCGACTTGACATGGACTTCGAGCACTCTGACGCTGTGACAACCTCCGATTATCTTGAGATGATCGAGGGTAAGACCGGATCGCTTCTCGGAGCGGCTGTGAAGATCGGCGCCATTATCGGCGGTGCCTCCGAGGAGGATGCGCGTCTTATGTATGAGTATGGAGTCATGACAGGTCTGGCATTCCAGATCCAGGATGACTGGCTCGATACCTTCGGCGATGCCACAACCTTCGGCAAACCGATCGGCGGCGATATCCTCAACGGGAAGAAGACCTATCTCTACGTGGCAGCCATGGAAGAGGGTGGACAGAACGCTGAGGCTCTCAAAGTGGCCTTCCAGATGCCAGCTACCGATATGAAAATCAAGGCTGTGACACGTCTATACGAGAAGAGCGGCGTGAGCGAGAAGGCGAAGAAGGCTGTAGGCCACTATTCATCGAAAGCCCTGAAGGCTCTCAACGCCACTTCACTCTCTGAGGAGAAGAAAGAGGTGTTCCGCAAATTGGCTGAGAAACTTATCGGACGTAAGAAGTGATAGATACCCACACACATCCCTATCTTGAGGAGTTTGCCGACGGTGGTTCAGAGGCCGTGGAGAGGGCTCTCGCCGCGGGGGTGACACATATGGTGTTGCCCAACGTGGATGAGTCGTCGATTCTCCCGATGATGAGTCTTCATGAGCGTTATCCGGAGGTGACATCCGTGGCCATGGGGCTGCATCCCACCGAGGTGGGGGAGAACTGGCAGGAGATTGTCGACCGTATGGAGACTCTCCTTCTCCAGGGGGGCTTCGTGGCAGTGGGTGAGGTAGGTATCGACCTCTACTGGGACCGGACTTACCGCGCCTCGCAGATAGAATGCTTCAAACGCCAGCTCAGGATAGCCGGAGGTATGGGTCTGCCTGTGATAATACATTGCCGTGAGGGTCTCGACGAGACTCTCGCGGCGATATCGGAGGTAAAGCCCGACACCCGGTTGATTTTCCACAGTTTCACCGGTTCGCCCGAGGATGTGGAGCGCATACGCCGTGTATGCGACCCTATGTTCGGGATAAACGGAGTGGTGACCTTCAAGAACGCCCGCCCCTTGCGCGAGGCCATACCTCTGATCGGAGCAGACCGGATTCTTCTTGAGACGGATGCCCCGTATCTCGCCCCCGTGCCTCACCGGGGGAAGCGCAACGAACCCGCATTCGTCACCCACACCTGTGCCAAGGTGGCTGAGGTGCTCGGTCGTCAGGTAAGTGAGGTAGAGGCTCTTACCGATGCCAACGCACGAGGCATTTTCAACTTATGATAAACCAACTTCTCTCAATAGTGACCTTCCCGCTGACACAACCGGTGGCTATCTTCCTGTTAGTGTTGCTGATAATCCTCATCTGCCCGATTGTGTTCAAGCGGTTGAGGATTCCGCACATCGTGGGTCTGATTTTAGCCGGTGTTATTGTGGGGCCCTACGGATTCAACCTCCTTGCCCGCGACGCCAGTTTCGAGATATTCGGCCAGGTGGGTATACTCTACCTGATGTTTCTTGCCGCCGTGGAGATAGATATGTTCCATCTGCGCAAGAATCTCAACAAGGGGGTTCTGTTCGGTCTGCTCACATTCTTCATTCCGATGGTGCTCGGCATATTCGGCACCCGCCTGGCCTTCAATGCCCCGTGGGTGACTTGTGTGCTGATAGCGTCGATGTATGCCTCGCATACACTGATATCATATCCGATTGTAAGCAGGTTCGGACTCCAGAACGCGCGTGCGGCGGTGATTGCCGTGTGCGCCACGATTGTGGCCGTAATGCTGGCCCTGCTCACCCTGGCAGGGGTGGTGGAGGCGGCCGACGAGGGATTCCGTCCGGTGCATATCATTGAGTTGTTGGGTCTTATGGGTGTGTATGCCGTGGGTGTGGGTTTCACATTCCGGTTTATCACAAAACATTTCTTCCGCACTTTCAGCGACCAGGTGAGCCAGTTCATCTACGTGCTCGCTATGGTGTTCATAGCCTCACTGCTGGCCCAGCTCATCGGGCTTGAGGCCATCCTTGGCGCCTTCTACGCCGGACTGATACTCAACCGCTTCATTCCGGAGCGGTCAGGCCTGATGGGGCGCATAAAGTTTGTCGGCAACGCCATCTTCATCCCCTATTTCCTGATCGGGGTGGGTATGCTCATAAACGTGCACGTCATCTTCAAGAGCTGGCATGTCGGATGGGTGGCCCTGAATATGGTGGCTGTGGCCATGTTCTCCAAATGGATCGCGGCCTATGCCGGAGCCCGGCTCTTCGGTTTAGGGAGCACTGACCGCAACATCATGTTCGGCCTTACCTCCGGGAAGGCGGCCGCCACAATCGCGGCCACCATGATCGGTTACCAGCATGGTCTTCTCAACGAGGATATGATGAACGGCGCCGTATTGATGATACTTGCCTGCTGCATAGTGTCAACAGTCACCACGCAGGAGGCCGGCAAACGCCTCAGGATTGAGCGCACGGAGGAGGAGCTGAAGAGCGAGGGTGAGAGGATACCGGGCGAATATGCCCGGCAGTTGGTGGCTGTGGCCAACCCGGTGACAGCCGAAGGACTGATGCGGATGGCCCTGCTCATGCGCAACCGTCTCAACCAGAACCCCGTGACGGCTCTCTTTGTGCGAAATTCCGACGATGCCCGGGTGGTGCAGATGGGTCGCAACGCCTTGCGTTCGGCCGTGGCGGCAGCCCAGGCTGTCGATATCGAGGTGAACGATATAGAGCGTTACGACATAAATGTCGTGGCCGGAGTGACCAACGAGGCCAAACAGAATCGTGCCTCCGATATAATGATTGGTATGCACCGCCGTTCTAATGTTGTCGACACCTTCTACGGAGCCACCATCGAACAGCTGATACAGGCCACCCACAGGATGATTTTCATCTCCCGCTGCTTCGTGCCGGTCGATACGGTGAGCCGCCTTATGGTGCTCGTGCCCGACAAGGCGGAGTATGAGACGGGTTTCCAGACCTGGGTGGAGCGGCTCGGCAACCTTGCCTCGCAGCTTGCCTGCAAGGTGGTGTTCATGGCGTCGCCCACCACGGGCGATTTTATCCGCGATGTGCTTACGGATGAGGGATTTGCCATACGTCATGAATACCGGCCCATCAACAGCTGGGACGATTTCATCCTTGAGAGTGCCAACATCGGAGAGGAGGACCTTTTCATAATCATAGGTGCCCGCAAAGGCTCGATATCGCATAGCGGTGACTTTGAGAATCTCCCCGGATTCCTTGGCCGCAACTTCTCGCGGCATAATCTGCTGCTGCTCTATCCGCAGCAGTTCGGAGGTTAGGATATAGATACATTTACAGGAGAAGAGAGGAAAAGAAAGGATAAAACAAAATAAGAAAAATATGAGGAAACTTATAGCAGTGGCTCTCGGAGCCATTACGCTGGCCGGATGCGGACATTCAGATAAATCCGGTGCAGTCGACAGCGACACTATCCCTGAACAGGTGATTGCCGAGGCCGAGACATCAGGAACCAACATCGCCTACATCACGAAAGACAGTATCGGCGGCATATATATCGGTATGCCGATACAGGAGATTCCCGATTCGATTGACGGGCTTTACTCCAAAAAGACCCATGGCGACAGTCCGGATGCCGTGGCGCTGATCTTCTCTGACCCGGAGGGTGAGCGTTTCGTGGCTTACGATTTTGGTGAGGGTAAGATAGATGTGCTCAACCTTATCGGAAGTGACGTGAAGGTGAAGGTGCCCGGTGGCGAGATCGGCATAGGCGACGTATTCACCGATGTCATGAACCTTCCGGGTGTGAAGCCCGAGTGGTCGGGATATGACGACGGCGGGATGTGGTACTGGACGTGGGAGGGGCTATGGTTCGCCCCCTCGCAGGATAATCTGCCGATGCAGCTGTCGCAGAGGCTCTATCATTCAGGCCAGGCGCCTACGCGCAACGACTTCACGGATGAGATAACAGTAGGATTTATAGGAACGGGGCTGCCTTTTTAAGGCAACCCCGTTTTTTTCAGAGTTTCATTCAACGTTTTTCAGAGTCTCAACTCATTTGTGCGGTTGATGTCATTTCATGGCGTCGATGCGCGATGCGTCACCTACCACCCATACAATATCCCCCGCTTTCAGGATAGTGGAGGCGTCGGGCTGCTCAAACTCATTATCCCCGCGCTGCACTTTCACTATCATGCTGTAATAGTCGGTGTGCAGGTTGGTCTTCCCCAACGGTATGTTGATGATGGGGGAGTGGTCGGTGAGTCGTATGCTACGAAGCGTGATCTCAGGCTGCGTCACAGGCACCGACCGGAAAGCCTTCTCCGCGCTCTCGATGTCATCGTTAAGTTTCTTGATCTGCTCGTCAGTGCCGATCACACCTAAGATATCACCGGGGAAGATACGGGCGTCGACCGAAGGGAGGGGGATGAACATCTCGCCACGCTGGATGCTCGACACACTCACTCCATATTCGCTGCGCAGACCGGAATCCTTCAGCTTGTCGCCCACAAACGGGCAATAGGGCCCGACGGCGATATAAGCCTGGTGTATGTCGCTTACAAGGGTGTTGTTGGTGCCGAGACGGGTATTTTCGCGGATATTCAGGTTGTTGATAAACTTGGTCTCGATATTGTTATACTGCGACATCAGTTTTGACGACGCGAAGATGATAATCAGCGAGAATCCGATCACCCCGGCAATCCACGCTATCAGTGAGTTATAGGCTATCGTCATCAGATATACTATAAGGAGGAGGGTGATGATGTAGCGGATGATACGCATCGCCACCAACGGCACGTCATAGAAACTGGCTGTGGCGTGAAGCTGCTCACGTTCAGACTCCTTCGTTGAACTGAACGAGAGGGCGAAGAGGAACGGAAGCATACACACGAAGGTTGCCACAGTGGCACAGAGGCGTCCCCATTCGCCGAGATAACGGGCGCATAGAGGGAAGAGGAACTGTTTCGACACCAGGATAATGGCAATCAGCACCACGGAATAGAGAAGTATGCGCCACATGTAACGGCTGAGAATCTCGCGCCACAGCCGCTTGGTCTCGCTCGCGTCGGTGACCTGTTTCGAGTAACGGTCGATCAGGAATCCGAGCCGCTGCGGCAGGTGCGACTCGGCAAACGCATAAGCCGGTTGCGACAGCTTCACGAAATATGGCGTGGTGAAGATTGTTATCACCGACACGGCCACAATGATAGGATAGAGCGATTCCTGGAGCACACCTAAGCTCATGCCCAAAGATGCAATGATGAAAGAGAACTCACCCACCTGAGTGAGTGTGAAACCGCTCTCGATAGCCACACGGAGAGTCTGTCCCGTGGCCAGCATACCGAGAGTGCCGAAGAAGATCATACCCACAATCACCACGGCCGCTAACAGAAGAATCTCCCACCAGTAGGTGACAAGTATATTGGGGTCGACCATCATACCCACAGAGATGAAGAATACGGCGCCGAAGAGGTCTTTGACAGGCTGCACCACACGCTCCATACCCTCAGCCACGTTTGTGCCGGCGAGTATAGAACCCATCACGAAGGCTCCCAACTCAAGCGAGAATCCGCAGGTGACGGAGAATACCGCCATCGAGAAGCAGAGACCCATGGCCACCACCAGGAGAGTCTCGGAATTGAGGAAACTCTTAACCTTGTTGAAGAATCCCGGGAGCACGTAGACACCGACCACGAACCATATTATAAGGAAGAAGAGGAGTTTCCCCACCGAGAAGAGGAGGTCCATACCCTCCACATTCCCCATGGCCAGCGATGAGAGGAGCACAAGCATGAGCACCGCGAAGAGATCCTCTATGATAAGCACGGCCAGCACCAGAGATGCGAATTTCTTCTGGCGCATACCCAAGTCGGAGAGAGTCTTCAGGATGATTGTGGTGCTCGACATCGAGATCATGCCACCCAGGAAGATACAGTTGATAGAGTTGAGGTGAAGGATCTTACCCACGCCGAATCCGGCGAAGGTCATTCCGCAGATAATAATCAGAGCCGTGATAATGGCCGACGAACCGGAATTCATCAGTTTCTTGAAACTGAATTCGAGTCCGAGTGTGAACATAAGCACCACGATTCCGAGGTCAGCCCAGAAATCGATATTCCCGAGGTTGGATATGGAGGGGAGATATACAAACTTCGGACTTGCCAGGAAGCCCGCGAGGATATATCCCAACACGACAGGCTGCTTGAGTTTCTTGAAGAGAAGGGTGACAATTGCCCCCAACAGAAGAATCCAAGCCAGGTCGGCTATAAGGCCGTTGGTGTGGTCATCCTCATTCTGCGGAGGGTTGTCGCCGTTGATTTCAGTGAAAGTCTTTGTCTCCAATTCAGAGACGGTGGTCTGGAAAGTGAACATAAGTTTACAAAGATTTATGGCCGTGGATTGCCACTTACATACTGGTCATAATAAGAGAGGAGAAGAGTGGTGAGGGGGAGCGCTATTATGAGTCCCATGAATCCGAGCAGGGAGCCCCATATCGAGAGGGAGAGTAGAATGATGGCCGGGTTGAGCCCCATGGCCTTACCCATGATGCGGGGTGTCAGCACGAGGTCCTGTATGCACTGCACCACTAAGTAGACCGCCATGCTCTCCCAGAATATAACCCAGAAATCCACACCGGTGCTCGCGGTGCATACAAGGCAGAGCAGGGTTGTTATCGGCAGTGATATGAGCTGGAGATACGGCACCATATTCAGCATTCCGATGAAGAGCCCTAACACCACACCCATAGGTAGCCCGATTATGGCGAAACCAATCGAGAATAGAATCCCCACGATACAGGCAATGAGAAACTGGCCGCGGAAATAGCGGTTCATCGCATTCTTTATATCGGAGGCCACACGGAAAGTGCGTGCGCGGTGGCGCAGAGGCACGAGTTGCCTGAAACTGAGCATAATGCGCTCATAGTCAATCATGATGAAAATCACGTAGAGAATCACGATAAGCCAGCTCAGGATGCCGAGAATCAGTCCGAGTCCCGACCCGACGAACGACCATGAGGCGGAGAGAGTGTTCCGTATAAGCTCTTTCCATTCATCATGCGAGAGGAGTTTCGAGATTTCGTTGAAGTCGATATTGCTGCGGATAAACTCATGTATTCCGTTGGAGATGTAGGGAATCTGGATCTGAGTTGTGGCGTAATCCTTGATCATGCGCGTCATTTCCGAGGTCTCGCTCACAAGATACGGGATGAAGATGACACAGCAGACACCCCCTATGGCGCATACCTCGAAAAGAGTCAGAAGCACCGGAATGAAGCGGGTCTTGGAGCGTGTCCAGGCCATATTCCATTGCACCAACGGCTCAAGCATATAAGCTATGAGGCAAGCCACGAGGAAAGGGAGAAGCACCCCCTTGAGGGTGTCGAGCATGAAAACCACCGCAATGATGGTGCAGACAGTGAATAGAATCCGGATAACCCGGTCGAATGTGTAAGGTTGGCGTGCGTCCATGCGAAAGATATATTAGGCATCAACAGTTTTATGATGTAAAATTAACAACAATTCCGCAAGTGACAAAAAAACTATGTCAAATTCCGAAAAACTTTGTAACTTTGCGTCCGTTATGTGTAATAGCAGGTATTGATTAATTCAGAAGATGATAAAGAAAAGATTAAATATACTCCTTCTGCTCCTCGTCATGACGCTCCGTATGAGCGCGGGCGAGGCAGCCAAGGCTATAGATGATTTTGTCAGGACCTCCGGCATAGCCAAAGGCTCTGTGGCCGTGATGGTGACCGACCTTTCAGACGGCAGTGTGGTGGGCTCATGGAACGAGACCACCCCCCTTGTGCCCGCCTCCATAATGAAATCGGTCACCACAGCCGCTCTGCTCGGCGAGACCGGTGCCGATTTCCGTTACCGCACCCCGGTATATATCGACGGCCCCACCGACATGGGTATCGTGAGGGGTAATCTGGTGATAGAGGGGTCATGCGACCCTACCGTAGGGACGATGGTAGAACCCTTTGACAACGACATCATAAGCGAGATAACCGACGCGCTCCTTACAGCCGGAATCAACAAGATAGAGGGTCACATACTGATTGATGAGTCGGCCTTTGCCGGTCCAGGTCGCCCCGATTCATGGCAGCGTGCCGATTTCTCACAGTCGTATGGCACAGCCAGCCACGCCTTCAACTACGCCAACAATGCCTCCGGCAAGAAATCGGTTGAAAATCCCGGCCAGATATTCATCAACAAACTGAAAGCCAACCTGAGCCGCAACGGAATAATGGTAGACAACAAAGACCTTGGGGAGGGTCCGCGCACACTCGTGGCCGAGCACTTCTCGCCGACAATCGACGAGATAATGCGCTCCTGCATGATGCGCAGCGACAACCTCTTTGCTGAATCCATGCTCCGCACTTACGGCAAAGTAAAGGGTGGCGACGGCTCCACCACCGACGCAGCCGCGCGGGAGCGCGAGATGTGGGAGGAGAGGGAGATGCCCCTCGATGATGTGGTGATAATCGACGGTTCCGGTCTGTCGCGCTCCAACCGTGTCACCCCCGATTTCATGACCGCCGTGCTCAAGTCGATGAGCTCCAATCCCTACTATGCCTCCTTCTTCCCCTTGGCCGGGCAGGAGGGTACGCTCAAGAGTTTTCTGGCCGAAACCCCTCTTGATGGATACATAGCCATGAAGACCGGAAGTATGAACGGCATACAATGCTACGCCGGATACAAGCTCGACGACGATTACGTGCCGACACATACCGTAGTAATCATGATGAACGACATCAACGGCAGCCGCGACAAGGCGAAGAAGGCGGCCCAGAGGATGCTGCTCGAGATATTTGACGACACACAACCTGCGAACGAAAATTAAACCACTATGAATAAAGAGGATCTAAACGAATTACTTGACACCATATATGAGCTGGAAGGCCTGGTGCATTTGGCAATAAACCGCGATGACTCACCCGGTCATCTGAGAAATCTGATACTGAAGAAGGCCAATGCAGTGGCCGAATACACCGCGCTTGTCTGCGAGGAGGAGACTCCGGCAGCCCCGGTAGCAGAGGCTCCGGCTCCGGTAGTAGAGCCTCCCGCTCCCGTAATAGAGGCTCCCGCTCCCGTAGTAGAGACACCGGCTCCTGTAGCAGAGGCTCCCGCAGTGGTCGAGGAGGCTCCTGCAGTGGTAGATGAGGAGATTGCTGTGGAGAGGGTTGCAGTCGAGGAGAATGAGGCCCCGCTCTATGAGATGCCTGAGGAGGAGCCGGAGGTGAGTGTTGAGCCAGCGGTAGATTATGAGCCGGAGGTTGCGGCGACTCCCGCTCCTGTTGCACGTAAAGTGCAGGCCGAGCCACGCGGACGACTCGTGTTCAGCATCAACGACCGCTACCGCTTCAAACGCGAACTCTTCAACAACTCAGACGCCGATTTCAACACCACACTCGCACTCGTGGCCTCAATGGAGGGGTATGACGAAGCCGAAGGATACTTCATCGATGAACTCGGATGGAATGAACAGTCGGCTGAAGTGACGGATTTTCTCGATATTCTTAAAAAATATTTCAAGGAATGAGCGGAAAACTCTATCTTGTGCCCACCCCCGTGGGTAATCTTGACGACATGACCTTCAGGGCAGTGAATGTGCTCAAGGAGGCCGACCTTATCCTGGCCGAGGACACACGCACATCCGGTGTGCTGCTGAAACACTTCGACATACACACCCCGATGCGCAGCCATCATAAATTCAACGAACATGAGGAGGCGCCCAAAATTGCCGAACGGGTGTTGGGTGGCGAGACGATAGCCCTCATATCAGATGCCGGCACCCCCGGTATATCCGACCCCGGGTTCATGCTTAGCCGTGAGTGCAGACGGATAGGAGCCGACGTGGAATGTCTCCCCGGCGCCACTGCCTTCGTCCCGGCACTTGTGGCCTCCGGGCTCCCCTGTGACAGGTTCGTATTCGAGGGATTCCTCCCCCCGAAGAAGGGTAGGGCGACACGTCTCACGCTTCTGGCCGCCGACACCCGCACTGTGGTGATATATGAATCGCCCAAACGGTTGGGACGTACCCTCCGCCAGTTGGCCGAATACTTCGGAGGCGACCGCGAGGCATGCGTATGCCGCGAGATCTCTAAACTGCACGAGACATACCATCGCGGCACACTCGCTGAACTCGAAAAACACTTCGCGGTGAACCAAGCCAAAGGGGAGATTGTTATCATAATCGGAGGCTGCAACTGCACTGACAGTACTGACAGCACTGATGCCGCTTCTGACGAATAAGTAACCATTATAAACACTACAACTTAAATCAAACAGATTATGAAGAAGAGTCTCATACTTCTTGGCTTCGGAGCCATTATGCTTGCCTCATGTTCAGGCAACAGCGAGAAATTGGCAGAGGATTCGGCACGCATTGCGGAACTGTCGGCTGAATATGCCGAGGCAAACAGCTTTAACGATTCTCTTATGCTCCTGATGGGCGATATATATACCGGCCTTGACTCAATCAACATGCAGGAGGGTCTGCTTTATAACATGGGGTCGGGCGAGAATGTGGACCGCCGCGCCGAGATTCGTCAGAACCTCGCCAACATCAAGGCCCGTCTGGCAGCCAACAAGGCTCTGCTTGACCAGATGGAGGGTAAGCTTAAAGCCAAAGGTGACGAGAACGGTGTGCTTACAAAGACCATCGCCCAGCTCAAGGACCGTATCTCAAAACAGGATGCCAAGATAGCCCAGCTTGAGAACGACCTAACAGCAGCCAAGGGTCAGATTGAGGAACTCAACACGAAGGTGGCTGAAGGCCAGCAGCAGGTTGAGGCAGAGACGGCAGCCAAAGAGGCCGCCCAGGCCCAGGCTACCGCCGTGGAGGATGCCGCAAATACCGTTTACTATGCCATCGGTACAAACAAGGAACTGAAACAGAACGGTCTTTTGGAGAAGAAATTCCTCGGCCAGACAAAGGTGCTGAAGGGTGACTTCAACGAGTCATACTTCACCAAGGCCGACAAGCGTTCACTCTCAGTGATACCCACCGGCGCCAAGAAGATCAAGATCTGGACCAACATGCCCGAGGGTAGCTACACCGAGGATAAGAATGCCGACGGCACAATCACCCTGCGCATCACCAATCCCAAAGAGTTCTGGAGCATGACCACCTTCCTGGTGATCCAGACCAACTGATAACGACAGACTGATGAAAAGAAACATTATAAGAGGGATACTCGCCGCAACTGTTGCGGCGAGTATTCTTGCATCATGCAAACCCACTGAAAACAATTACCGCCAGGCTTACGAGGCGGCTCTCCAGAAGAAACAGAAGGGGGAGACCGACCCCGACATGGCTCTTCCCGCAGGGGCGTTGCTCCAGGATGGGGCGCCTGCCACCAAGACCATCGCTGGTCAGACGGTAGCCTACAAGAGGGAACATCTTCGTTATGTGGGTCAGACACCCGATGAGAAGAAACAGGAGATACCTCCCTACTGTGTATGCATAGCGCGTTACAAGATGCCCACCAACGCGCGTTCGCAGGTTGAAGACCTTCACAGCCGTGGCTACAGAGAGGCATTTGTGGCGGAGAACCGCGACAGCTTCTTCCTGACCATCGTGGCCGGGTTCGCCACAGCCGAGGAGGCAGCCACCTTCGCCACCGACTACGCCAAAGGGAAAAACGAGGGGGTATTTGTCGGTCTCGACGGCGCCCCGGTGGTAATAGAACGTCGATAAAAAGATATTATACTGAAAGTATTCAGTCACCCTCCGCTAAGCAATTTAAAGTCAGCTTGGGGGAGGGTGACACTTTTTTTTATTGTTTTTCGATAATAAATATATATGAAGGGGAATAAGGAATTATGAAATGTTAAAATTAGCTGAATTTTAAGTTAAAATTATCTTGATTACCTAATTTTATCCTTTAATTCAATAAGTATATGATAAGAATCAGAATAAAAGCTGGATAAGGGTAAAAGCAAAATGCTTATTGAATAAGTGAGGTGTGGAATTTATCAAGGTTGAACGATGGAATAATGAAAGATTAGGGAGGGGTTGATTTCAAAATGAAAAGGGAATATGTTTAAAAACATGGTTTTACAGACTAAAAAAAAGACTCAAAATGTAAATATGTGTTAAACGGATGAATGATAATTTGTATAGGACTTAAAATCTACTAAATTTGCAGATAGAATCAAACAGAAGTTTGTACCGACAACAACCAAACCTACGAGTGCGGGCAATGAACTGTAAAAGGCTAAGCGCCAGGCACGAGATAGAGACAACCAAAGATAAAGAGAAAACAATAATAACTTTTGTCTAAATCAAATTAAAAAGTATGAGAAAACTGTTTTTAATCTTGATGACACTGATGGCATGTACGTGGAATCTGCAGGCGCAGACGCGTACTTACCACGGCACAGTTCTCGACGCGGCCAATGGTGAGCCGCTGATCGGAGCCACCGTGATGCCCATTGGTGGAGGTCAGGGTACAGCTGCCGACATTGAAGGCAACTTCACCCTGTCAGTTCCCTCAAGTGTGAAGAAAGCCAAGGTGTCCTACGTGGGCTACGAATCCCAGACAGTCGACCTTAAGGATGGTATCGTAGTGAAGCTGGTTTCCTCGGCAGCATCGCTTGATGACGTTGTGGTGGTTGCTTACGGTACGAGTACGAAGGAATCTCTTACCGGATCAGTAGCTGTAGTAGGTGCCAAGGAGATAGAGGATCGCCCCGTCACCTCTGTGACCTCGGCTCTTGAAGGTAATGCCCCCGGTGTACAGGTTAACAACTCAACAGGTCAGCCGGGTTCATCTCCCTCTATCCGTATCCGCGGTTTCAACTCGTTTAATTCGAATGCAATGTCTCCCCTTTATGTGGTTGACGGTATTGTATATGATGGCGGTATAGCCGACCTTAACCCCGCAGATGTGGAGTCGATGACTGTACTTAAGGATGCTGCATCATGTGCCCTTTACGGTAACCGTGGAGCAAACGGTGTTATTCTCATCACTACTAAAAAAGCCAAAGGTAACGGTAAGGTTGAGGTGACCCTTCAGGTTCGTCAGGGTATGTATAACCGCGGTCTTCCTTTCTATGATACTCTCGGTGTTAACGACTGGATGGAGACATCGCTTCTCGCATATGCCCGTGGCCGTGTCACCAGTGGTTCATATCCCGACCTTCAGACATCTCTGGAACAGAGTGGCCCGAACTTCCTTACTGCTTGGGCGCTCGGCACCAATATTTTCGATAAACAGTCCAATGAGGTGTTCTCACCGGAGGGAAAACTTGTTGCCAACGTTTTGCCCGGTTATAATGACCTCGACTGGTGGGATGCAGTGTCACGCAGCGGTTACCGTCAGGAATATAACGTAAACATGACAGGCGCTACCGACAAGTTTAACGTATTTGCATCAGCCGGCTATCTCAAGGAGAACGGCTATATGCTCGCAACTGACTTCGAGCGTTTCAACGGTCGTGTTCAGGCAAACTTCGAACCTGTCAAGTATCTGCGACTCGGCACAAACATCAGTGCATCATATCAGGAATCAGAGCAAGGCGATGCCGATCCCGATGAGCTTAACTCGACCAGCAACCCGTTCCTGACCATGTTCTATGCTCCGATTCTCCCTTACTATGCACATGATGCAGAGGGTAATGTTATATATGAGAACGGCTCTCCCGTATGGTATACAGACGGTCTTGCCAAGGATAACAATATTGCATGGCTGACTCGTCTTAACAAGAACGACTACAAGGCTATGACAGTTAACGGTACATTGTACGGTACAGCTGTAATTCCCTACGGCTTTGAGCTTACAGTTAAAGGTTCAATCTACCGCACAAAGGAAACCGGAACTGAGTACTTGAACAAACTCATTGGCGCACAGAAGGGCACAGGCGGCATTGATTTCATTGCCACCAATGTTTACTCGCATACATTCATGCAGACTCTGACATGGAATCATGATTTCGGAATGCACCATGTGGATGTGCTTCTTGACCATGAGAATTACCAATACTCTATGGAGCAGTATTTCCTCCGCAAATCCGGTCAGCTTCTTGATTTCAGCACAGGTCTCAGCAATTTCGAGAACAATGACGCAAGTCAGGAGAGCGCGGCAGAGTTCCGTACTGAGTCTTATCTGGGACGTGTACGCTACAACTACGATCAGAAGTATTTTGGAGAATTCTCGGTTCGCCGTGACGGTTCTTCAAAATTTATAGGCGACAATCATTGGGGTACATTCTGGAGTGTCGGCGCAAGCTGGATAATCACACGTGAGAAATTCATGCAGAACGTCAATTGGATGAATTATCTGAAACTCCGCGCTGCATACGGCTCAGTAGGTAATGATGCGGCTGCAGGTGCATATGCAGGATACAGCATCTTCATCCAGCATAACTATTCAAATGTCGGAAATCTTCTCCCCTACACACTCGGCAACCCGAATATCAAGTGGGAGGCAACCAAGACACTTGACCTTGCTCTGGAAGGTTCTCTCTTCAATGACCGTCTCACTTTCAGCGTAGGATATTTTGACAAGCGTAACTCTGACCTTCTCTATAATGTCACCCAGCCCCTTTCAGGTGGTACTGTCGGATTTGGTACTCTTGGCGCCAACCCCTCGATTCTTCAGAATATAGGTACAATGGCAAACCGTGGTTGGGAAATCCAGGTCGGTGTGGATATTATCCGCAACAATAACTTGAAGTGGAACTTCACTGCGGATGCTTCATTTATCAAGAACAAGGTTATCAAGCTTCCCAAGGGACAGGATATCCCCGGACAGGCTCTTTTCCAGGGTAAATCAGTCTACGAGAAGTATACATATGAATGGGCAGGTGTTGACCTTACAACAGGTAACTCTCTCTATTCTATGGAACCCAACTCTCCCGACTACTACAGTTACAATGAGGCAGGAGAACTTGTATATGACCAGGAAGACTGGGATAACACCCTCATGGCAGCAAAGACATCCGGTCATTACTTTGAGATTGACGGCAAACCCTATACCGATCGTGTGACTTATGCCAAGCGCAAAATCATGGGTTCAGCATTGCCCACCGTTTATGGCTCATTCGGAACCAATCTTTCATGGAAAGGCATAAACCTCGGCCTTCTGTTCACATACAGTATCGGTGGCAAGACATACAACTCCAACTATGCGCAGCTCATGTCGATAAGCAGCACTTCAGGCGCACAGGCCATACACAAGGATGCCCTTAAGGCATGGACAGGCGTTCCGGAAGGTGTTGGAGCTCCTCAGGTAGAGACTGTCAAGATTCCTGCAGGTACAAACAGCGCCGGCGAGACAGTTTATCGTGATGGCACAGTAATTACTCTTCAGCCTTCACAGGTTGATCCTAACGGAGTCCCTGTTCTTGATGCGCAGCTTTCTCAGTACAATGATGTAACTTCAAGCCGTTTCCTCGTAAACAGCAGCTATCTCAGCATGAAGAACATCAACGTATCGTATGATTTCCCCAAGAAATGGGTGACTCCCATGCAGCTTCAGAACCTGAACTTGGGTTTCTCGGTTGATAATCTCTTCCTGATAACCAAGCAGAAGGGTCTTAATCCGCAGTACAGCTATAGCGGTGGCCAGGGTGCATATTATGTGCCTTCAAGGGTATTCTCATTCCAGCTTACCGCTAAGTTCTAATCTCTCAACGTGTAAAAAAGACGATAAATGAAAAGAAATATATTAAAAGGATTGACCGCATTGGCAGGGCTCTCTCTCCTCAGCGCCTGCAGCAGCGATTATCTGGATCTGAAGCCAATCACCGATATCAGTGCCGAACAGGCGGTTGAGACGGTTGAGGCAGCGCAACTTGCCCTGAACGGTATCTGTACAGCAATGCAGTGTCAGTATCAGGCAACCAACCTGAACCAGTTCAACGGAGAGGGTTATGTGAACACTCTGTATAATGATGCTTTCGGCCAGGATGTAATCAGTGGTCTCGGTTGTGCACAGTGGGGTACCGCTTTCATGAATTTCGAATGGAGCGACTACCGTAACGGCATAGGCGATCTTATCTGGATGTACTATTACAATCTGGTGAACCGTGCCAACGTAATTCTCGATGGTATTGACAATGCTTCAGGTGATGAGGCACTGCGCGATATGATTAAGGCTCAGGCTCTAACATTCCGGGCTCATGCCTACCAGAAATTGCTGGCATATTTCGGTCCCCGTTGGGAAGACAGCAATAATGGTGAGACGTACTGTATCGTGCTTCGTACCAAGGCGGGTACCGATCCATGTCCTCTTGCAACAATGAATGAAGTTGTAGCACAGATAAAGAGTGACCTCGATACTGCCATAGGTCTCTATCAGTCGTGTGGCCAGGAGCGTACATATAAATGGCAGCCTGATATAGCGGTAGCCTATGGTGTTTATTCTCGTCTTGCGATGCTTGTACATGACTGGGGCACAGCCCAGAGCATGGCTCACGACGCGCGTCAGGGATATACCATAATGGATAACAATACCTATATGGCAGGTTTCTATATGGACAATGATGATTTCATGTGGGAATCAGGAACCGAGGAGTCTGACATCTATTATTGGTCATGGGGTTCGCATTTCGCTGCCAACGGACAGTATGTTAACACCTGGAAGTTAGGAGGAAATGCCATTGACATGACTCTCTACCGCCAGCTTGACGAAAAAGATATTCGCCGTCAGCTCTACTTCACACCTGACAAGGTGGTTGGTACCTCAACCCAGGTGAATCCCGCCAAGGTCAAGGAGGATGCCTTCTGGAATCCGGCCCTCGTAAACAGTTCTACTTACAATGATGTGGCCGGAGGACCGACATCTAACAAGGAGGCTGTAAACGGTGCATGGGGTCTGGCTAACTTTGCCGTACGATATGCCTACAATTACGTCAACGAAACATTCAAAGGTAATATCGCAGACATCAATAATGTGAATTTCTATGCATATTATTCAGTAGCCAGCAGTGGAAAGATTACTGTTGCCAGAGGTGTCTACGGCGTACCGACTGTGATGCCTTTCGGCGCACAGTTCAAGTTCTTCTCGTACGGACCTTATGGAGCAGGTGTATACAACTACATGAGGTCGACAGAAATGTGCCTGAATGAGGCTGAGGCAGCTTATCATAACAACGATAAGCCGACAGCCTTGAAGTGCCTGAAAGAAGTGAATGACAAACGTATCCCAGGATATGCATTCAACAGCACAGGCGAGGATCTTCTTGAGGAGATACGTCTTTGCAGAAGAATAGAACTCTGGGGCGAAGGTCACAGTTTCACCGACTTCAAGCGTTGGAAACTTCCGTTGAACCGAGTGAAATGGGTTGCTGGCGATGTTACATCAGGAAACTGGGTGACAGACGTGGCTGAGGAAGTGCCGGTTACTGCCAATTTCGGATGGCGTATGGTGGTGCCCTCTTCAGAGTCGGATTACAACTCTGCAATCGACCGCAATCAGCTTGGTTATTATACCACAGAGTGAACCGGAAGATAGTGGAAGTATTATAAATACAGTAAAAGGAATGCGTACGGGTCTTTCCGTACGCATTTTTTATAAACCAACACTTCTTCAGGGTTGAATGTGAAGACTCTTAAATTATATAGATAAAAACTAATTAACAAATTTTATTAATATCAGAATAAACTTTTACCGAAGAATATTTTGAGTGTTTCCATTAATTAGTTTATTTTGCAACTTATTAATCAAATCGCCTAAATCAAAATAAACGATGAAAAGAAGAAATTTTGTTATAGGAATCATTGCGTTGTCGACGCTGTCGTTGATGGCTAATCCTCTGACTCCAGAAGAGGCGTTGGCGCGTTTGGGCAGAGGTCATAAACTGTCGGGTGGGAAATCAGTTTCCGCTTCTCCAAGGCTTGTACACACCGGTTATACAACATCAGGTGAAGCTTCGACATATCTGTTCAGCAATGCGGATGAAAAGGGATTTATCCTTTTGTCTGCCGATGATCAGGCGTATCCCCTTTTAGGATATAGCGACGAAGGGTCATTCGACAGCAATACTATTCCTGACAATATGCTCTGGTGGATAAGTCAGTATGGACGGCAGATTGAATATGCCCGCAGCAAAAATATAGAGAACACGGCCAAAGTTCCCGAATTCTTGGCTGAATGGGAACCGATTGCTCCGATGGTGACTTCAAAATGGAATCAGGATGCCCCTTTCAATGACCAGTGCCCTTTGAAGAATGGACAGGCCACTTACACAGGATGTGTGGCTACAGCCATGGCCCAGATAATGAATTATTTCAAATATCCCGAAGTAGGGGAGGGTTCAATTCAATATACCCCCTCCTCTCTTGGCAGGAAGTTGTCACTTCTCTTCAGCCGTCAGGAATTTGACTGGGATAATATGCTTGATGTATATTCGAGAGGTGGATATACAGAGACAGAGTCTCAGGCTGTGGCCTATCTCATGAAGGCATGCGGATACAGCGTCAGAATGAACTATAACACGACTGCATCCGGTACACAGGGCTCATTAGTGGCTTATGCCGCCAAAACATATTTCAAATACGACCAGAACGCACGTTGTGAGTACAGAGATATCTACAGCACGAGTGTATGGACTGAGATGGTTTACGATAATCTTAAAAATGTGGGGCCGATGGTCATGAACGGACAGGCTCCCGACGGTGGCCACTCGTTTGTGTGTGATGGATATGACGGTAACGGTTATTTCCATTTCAACTGGGGATGGGGTGGATCGAGCGACGGTTATTTCACGCTTGATGCGCTTTCTCCCGCAGGGATAGGAATCGGAGGATATGAAGGTGGATTCAATTACAACCAGGATGCAATCTTCGGAATGCAACCACCGACAGGTGAGCCTCCTGTGACCTATTACGGCAATCTGTTCCTATACGGCTATGCCAAAGGAAGCATATCCGGAAACACAGTCACAATCACCTCGGCAGGTGCGGAGGTCTCGGGCTGGGGAAATGTCGGCTGCGACAACGTATCGGTAAATATCGGTGCCAAGATTGAACCCCTTTCGGGAGGAGAGTCCAGAATTGTTACGGCCAAACTCGGAGATGCCTCAACAGTAAGCGTTAACGCAGGTACTTATCTTTTGGGAAGTCATATTAAGTTCAATGTGATTCTTCCAGACCTTGAGGATGGCGCGTATAGGGTGACAATCATGACTCAGGATAGCAACGTGGCAGATGCCCCCTGGCAACCTATTCAGGTGACATGGAGCTATCCGAACTGTGTTGACGTGAATGTTAAAGATGGATTGTATTCTCTTGAGAATGTGGCGATACCATCAGTCACTATCCGAGACGTTGAGTTGCTCAGTACGTTATATGCCGGTAAGTATGTAAGGATTAAGGGACTTATAACGAATCCCAATGATATAGAACTTACGAGAGCCGTGGCGGCAGGATTGTTTGATGAAGATAAGGAATGTCTCACAGGATCAGCCAATGTAATGACTTTTGAAAGTGGAGAGGAAGCTGAATATGAGTGGCTTACCAGATTCACGCTTGTGAACGGATATTCTTTAACTTCTGAGAAGGAATTGACATTGAAATTATACGATTCGAATACAGGAGTTGAGTATGGTGATTTTGGTAAAGTTCTTGTAAAGCCGATGCCAACCTCAGGTTCGCCAATGTTGACAGGAGCCAAATTCAACAACTCAACCGGATCTATAGAATATGAGATCAACGGTCAGACTTTCAGGAATGTGGCTCAGCTGCCCAATGACGAGATAGACGCATCAATAAGTTACAAGATTAACAAAGGATTTTTCGATGGCAAAATTACAGCAAGTATTTATAAGCCGGATCCCAATGTGTCTAATATCCTGATTCCTGTTGTAGAGAACTTCTACGAAGACCAACCGTTGCTCGAGAGGAACGAGACTGTTGCCATCGACTTGAAATATGATTTCAAGGATTGCAATAAGGAGACTCTATATTTCCTTGTCATAAGATATGCCAACGGTGTCAACTATAGTTCTCTCACACAACTTCCATTCATGACCCAGACATCTGGAGTGGATAATGTGTGGTCAGATTCTGATGATATTGAATCGGAATATTACAATCTTCAGGGTCTGAGGATAAGTGATCCGGAACCGGGCCAGTTGGTTATTGAGCGCAGAGGATCCAACAGTAGAAAGGTCATCTTCAAATAAGTTCGAATGACAGATTGGTGTCTACATCAATTCTGATATGAAAGATTCCGCGTATGTCTTAAACAAAAAGACAGTACGCGGAATTTTTATTTGTTAAATAATAAAAAAAAGATGATATTTTTTTTGCGGATAAAAATAAAGTATTAATTTTGCACTTGTGATATTAACACACCAAAAAGAGAAATGAATTTTTGAGTCATAACTAATATTCAACTGAAAATGAAGAAAATTTACTCACTCGTCGCTCTGGGTATGATGACTGCTCTCACAGCAGGAGCAGTTGATGCAGTGCCGCAGCAGCAGAACAGCATCAGGAATGCCGAAATGAAGGAATTCACAGGCATTGCAGCTAAGACCGTGTCTGCAACCCCTGCAGGCGCGAGACAGCGCATCTCAAGTCTCAACGATGTCGCAGGTGCATACAGTTCGTCTTCCCATAATGATTTGCAGGGAGACCCTATCGCATTCTCTCCATTCATCACTATCGGTGATGCAGCAAGTGGCGAGGTTTTCATCACTAATTTCCCCTATAGTGATGTAGAGATTACAGGTATCGTTGATGTTGCGAAATCAACATTGAGAATCAATCAGCAGGAGGCATATTTCCATACCACCTATAATGAGATGGTTTACTTCACTCCCATTGATTTTGAGAATGGGCGTGCACTTGAGTCCGTTACAGCTGATATTCTTGAGGATGGTACCATCGTATTTCCTGAAAATATCACAATGGCTCTCAAGCTTCTCAGCTATCCTATAAACGAGGGCTATTTCTTCGGAGTATCAGAGATTGTTCTGACTCCTATCAGGGCTTGGAAATACGATGCTGCTGAATGGGAGAAAGCCGGAACAGCAGAGTATTTCGATGGCTGGATGTGTGCTGCATTCGGTGTCACCCCGGAGGATGGCATGCCCCTCAACAAGGTTGATGTCATGAAATCGAAAACTAATGAGGGTGAATTCCTTCTTGTGAATCCGGAATCTAATGGAAGTTCTGAATATGCAGAGATGTTCCAGGTTCAGGGCGGTTATGCCGGAGATGGTTATCTGCGTTTCAACATCGCCAATCCTGATTGTGCCTACATTTATCCTCTTGTAGGTTCAGGTGGTTATCTCGGTGAGGAGGATGGCAGCACAAGCCAGATGTTCCCTTACAACCTCGAAGGTATCCGTATTACCCGTGAGGGTTATGACTATCAGGATGTTGCTGATGAATGGGATGTGAACTGGCTTGATATGTCATACTTTGACAAAGATACCAACACCGCCTACTTCTTCAATCTCATGTTCGGTCTTGGTGACACAAATATGCTTGGACAATTTTGGTGGGTAGCTAATGATCCCACTATGGTAATCGAGGGTCAGACAGTTATCAAACTTGATTTCGATCCTTATGCTGCTGTAGGTGAGATCGCAGTTGACGAGAACGCTCCTGTGAAGTACTTCAACCTCCAGGGTGTTGAGATCGCTCAGCCTGCCAAGGGTCAGCTCGTGATCAAGAAGCAGGGTAGCAAGTCTGTAAA
>CANPMT010000037.1 GCA_947575235.1 uncultured Porphyromonadaceae bacterium | reverse complement strand
GGAATATGAGACAGCTAAAGATAACAAAATCAATCACAAACCGCGAAAGCGCATCACTCGACAAGTATCTGCAGGAAATTGGCCGTGAGGAACTTATTTCTGTAAGCGAGGAGGTGGAGCTCGCGCAGCGGATCAAGAAAGGTGACCACGCCGCTCTTGAGAAATTGACAAGAGCCAACCTGAGATTCGTGGTATCAGTAGCGAAGCAATATCAAAACCAGGGTCTGAGCCTTCCTGACCTTATCAATGAGGGGAACCTCGGGCTTATCCGTGCCGCACAGAAGTTCGATGAGACAAGAGGTTTCAAATTCATCTCTTACGCCGTATGGTGGATCCGTCAGTCGATTCTCCAGGCTCTCGCAGAGCAAAGCCGTATCGTGCGTCTGCCGCTCAACCAGGTAGGCTCGCTCAATAAAATCAGCAAGGAACTTTCAAAATTCGAACAGGAGAATGAACGCCGCCCCTCTCCCGAGGAGCTCGCCGACCGTCTTGGTCTCCCTGTCGACAAAGTCTCGGATACTCTCAAAGTATCAGGACGTCACATATCTGTTGACGCTCCTTTCGTTGATGGCGAAGACAACTCACTCCTTGATGTGCTCCCCAATGACGACAGCCCTATGGCTGACTCATCTCTCAACCAGGAGTCGCTCTCAAAGGAGGTTGACCGTGCATTGCGTCAGCTCTATGACCGTGAACGTGAAATCCTTAAGATGTTCTTCGGCATCGGTTGCCAGGAGATGACCCTTGAGGAGATCGGCGCTAAATTCGACCTTACACGCGAACGTGTGCGTCAGATTAAAGAGAAGGCTATCCGCCGTCTTAAAGGACAGAAGAGCAAACTGCTGCAAAGCTATCTGGGACAGTGATGCGCCGCTACATCAACAATAAGATTCCGCCTATGGACAACCTGATTAAAAAGCTCATGTTGTTCATGGGCTTTTCCTTTTTGATTCCACTCCCTCTCTCTGCATCTCTCAAAGACCAGACCACTCTAAAGGAGAAAACCACCGACGTTGAAATCATTACCGCTGACGGTGTCGAGTCGGGTGAGGAAACCGAGATTGAGCCTGAACGCGAAAGTGTGTTCCAGACCAAAGGCACCTCATTAGGCTCATCCCATTTCACATGGGGAGGTGAGTTCGGAATGTCGATCGACCTCTCGGGCTACGATGCCTCGACTTTCAACATTGATGCCCAGTTAGGTTATAAAAACAATTATTTCAATATCTTGGGTGTAGGGTTCGGTGTGCATCAGGCCATCGGCACTTCCGACACTTATGTGCCTATCTACGCTGTGATGCGAACCTCTTTCGCACCACGGCCCAGGCTTTTCTTCATGTCGTTGAAAGTGGGGTATTCATTCAATACCATCGGCGACTCCCCTACCTTCGGCGATACAAACGCTCAATTGGGAGCCGGTATAAATCTGGCCATGTCGCGCAAGTTCAAATCTTACATTGTGTTGGCTTATGAATTCCGCCATTTCAACCAGCGCCATAACTACATTCTGAAAGGTAAGCGCAACGACATATCACTCGCGACTCTCTCCTTCGGAGTGAACTTCTAAAAAAACGGAGTGTGCATCGCGGCACACTCCGTTTTACTTTTATCTTTTCCTCTATTCTTACTTTATACCGTCGCGCTCAAGCAGCGCATCCACAGTAGGCTCGGCACCTCTGAACTCTTTGTAGAGTTCCATCGGATCAACGGTGCCACCGCTCTGAAGCATCTTCTTGAACTTGGCCGCTGTCTTCTTGTCGAATATACCATTCTCCTTGAATGCCGCGAACGCATCGGCATCAAGCACTTCCGACCATTTGTAGCCATAATAGCCGGCAGCGTATCCTCCGGAGAAGATGTGGCCAAAGGAGGGTGATGTCACACATCCCTCGACAACGTCGAAGCATCTTACCGGATCCTGTGCCTTCTCTTCGAAAAGCGCGATGTCGGCACTTGCTCTCAGCGGCTCTGTAATAGTATGGTAAGCCATGTCGAGGTATCCGAACCCTAACTGTCTCATGCAGGCGTAAGCCGCTCCATACTGCTGCGAACGGACAAACTTCTCTATCAACTCCGCCGGCATCTTCTTCCCGGTCTTATGGTGACGTGCGAAACCATCCAGGAATTCCTTCTCGGTGAGATAGTTCTCATTGAATTGTGAGAAGAGCTCCACGAAGTCATGATATACGTTGGTGCCGCTCAATGAATTGTAAGTGGCCTGCGATGACAGTCCGTGCAGAGCGTGGCCGAACTCATGCAGGAAAGTCTCAACCTCATAGGGTGTCAGGAGCACAGGCTCCTTCCCGACAGGCTTCGAGAAATTGCACACAATAGAAATCAGAGGCACCTCGCGGTTGCCGGCATCATCCTTTGTCTCCGTGCGGAATTCTGTCATCCACGCCCCCGGAGCCTTACCCGGACGATAGAAGAAGTCGGCATACAGCAGTCCCAACACGCTCTTATCCTTATCATACACCTCATACACCTTGACGTCAGGATGATATACGGGCACTTTCTTATTCTCCTTGAACTCGTAGCCATAAAGCTTGGTAGCCAGTCCCAATACACCCTTGATGGTGTTCTCCAACTCAAAATAAGGCTTCATATCCTCATCATTGAAGGCATATTTCGAGTTCTTCAACTTCTCCGACCAGTAACTGTAATCCCAGGGCATGAGCTTGAAATCCTCACCTTCGGTCTGACGGGCATAGGCCTCAATCTCGGCCAGTTCCTCCTTCATGGGGAGAGTATACTTCTCACGCAACTGCTCCAGAAGCTCCATCACCCTCTCCGGAGTGGCCGCCATTGTCCCCTGCAGATGATACTGGGCAAAGTTCTTCTTACCCATCAGCTGCGCTATCTCAAGACGGATGTTGGCGATATCTTTCAGAATCTGGATATTGTCATAAGTCCCTCCGTTGTTGCGCGAACTATACATCCTGTAAAGTTTCTCACGCAGCTCTCGGTTGTCGGCATACTTCATGAAGGGTGAATATGATGGCATGAACATGGTGAAGAGATAAGTATCCTCATCATCCGCAATATCCTTCGCCTCGAGCGCCTCACGGGCTGCCTCACGGGCTGCCACCTTGATACTCTCAGGCAAGCCTGCGGTATCTGCCTCAGTCACCCACAGCATCCTGTCGGGATTCGACATGTCATTAGTCACATTCTGTGAGAAACGAACAGTGAGGTCGGATAGCTCGGAATTAAGTTTACGGTATTTCTCACGTGCCTCACCCTCAAGATTGGCTCCACTCTCCGCGAATCCACGGTAGGTCTCGTCTATAAGACGCAATGCTTCGGGTGAGAGATCGTTGCGGCTCTCCTTGGAATCGTGAACCGCCTTTATCCGTTCCCACAGTTTCTCATTCAGGAGCACACCGGTCTCATGCTCGGAGAGAAGAGGTGTCACCTTTGTCATTATGTTCATGAGCACGGTGTCGCCGAGAGCCGACTCCAGATTGCTCAGAGTGAGGACCGCTCTGTTCAGAACTGTTCCGCTACGGTCAAAAGCCGCAATGGTATTCTCAAACGAAGGCGTCTCCTTATTATCAGTTATGGCCTCGATCTCCTTATCATGAAGACGTATCCCCTCCACTACCGCCTCCTCATAGTCGGAGGAGACAATCTTGTCGAACGGCACTGCATGAAACAATGCCTTTGACTCTTCTACAAGGGGATTGCTCCGCATCCCCTCTGCCTCTTGTGCGAATGTCATTAGCGATAAAGCTGTTACTGACCCAATAATGAATCTGTTCATAAATTCTATGATAACCTGAGGTGAATTACACCTCCTATGATACAAAATTACAAAAAAATACTGAAAACTTACTATTGGCCGCTTGTAAAAAAGGCAGCCCGGTTATGGACTGCCTTTTGTAATATTCAGAAACCGATTGTCACGGTTTCAGTTATCCTGCTTTGATTCTGTTTGATCAGCTTATCAGTTGGCTGCCTCACCCTCCATGATTACCTGGATGCGGTTCTTGCCATCGTATACACCCTTCATGAATGCGTTAAGCTCATCCAGAGTGACGCTGTTGATAGCCTCCTTCATGCCTGTGATGGTGTTGTAGCCACGGAGATAGAGAGGAAGCACGCTTGTCCAATAGGAATTGGTGCGTTCGTTGATCTCATACTGTTTCACCATCGCCTCCTTGCTCTTGTTGAAGAGTTCGACTGATGCACCATTCTTAAGAAGATCCAGTAGCTCCTTCTGGGCACGGTCGATAAGAGTCTGCTGCTGGTCCTTGTTTGTCTGGAAGAAGTAAATAAGTCTCCACACGCCATCTACAGGATTGATCACACCACCTACTGAAGCACCGTATGTGCCACCCTCCTCCTCACGGAGAGTACTTGTATAGATGTCACTAAGGCAGTCGCCCATGAGTTGTACAAGAACAGCATTCTTTACAGAATAAGGTATGTTGGTATCACTGTAAACATCGTAAACGAATGTCGAAGGTGTCTGCATCTCCTGCTTGAACACATTCTTTATGTCTCCTCTTGCAATATTGAAATTGGTGACAGGCTTGGTTTTCTTACGCATAGCCACAGGAAGTGTGGCTATATACTGCTCAAGGAGGGGACGGATAGTAGCCGGATCCACGTTGCCGACGAATACGAATGTATATTCAGCAGCATTCTTGAGAGTGGACTGAATCATTGAGAGCATCTCGGGATAGCTGGCAGCATCGAGAGTAGCGACAGTGGCGTTCCACTGAAGTGGATTGTCAGGATACTGAGTCTTGCTTACCTGGTCGAAGAATATCTTCTGAGGATTCTGGTCGGCGTTCTGCATCAATGTGCGGGCCTGCTGGATATTCACATCATACATCGCTTGGTCGGCACCGACAGCAGTGAAAGCAGTATAGATAAGTTCCATAAGGGTGGGAAGATCCTTCACTGTTGAGCTGCCCTCAAGCATATCGGTGTAGTTGCCTACCGAGAAAGCCACATCGGCTTTCTTACCGGCAAGGTATTTCTTGAGAGTCTTCACATCAAACGGACCCATCTTGGATGACTCGAACGCATCAGAAATCAGAGCCAGATTGGCTGCCTGATCAGCTGAATACATCTGCTTGCCACCATTGCGGAAAGCTATCATATTCACTTCGTCTCCTGCAAAGTCGGTGGTCTTTACAATAACCTTGACGCCATTCGAGAGGATGAACTCTGTATAATCGAACTCCTTATTAGTATCAATCTTGTTGATCTTACCGGGAGTGGGAAGTGTGGCAATCAGAGGATCAGTGATAACTTCGTCCACGTATGCCTCATACTGGGCGTTCATCGCATCCTGGATAGTCTTGATCATCACATCCTCGGCTACTATCTCAAATCCCTCTTTCTTGGGCTCCGAGGTCACAACCACCATATTCTCCTGTGTGAGAATCTGGGCAACCATCTGGTTGATCACCTCAACAGGGAAGGCTACTGCAAGCTGCTTGGTTATCTCATACTCGGTTTCAATGCCGGGAGCAGGTTCGTTGTCGATGAAATGACGGCAAAGCTCATTGCCGAATGCGTCGTTGTCTGTCTTGTCACGCTCGTTATACATCTTCTCGTAGTTGGCGAGAATCTCCTCACGCACGCGGGCAAGTTCTGAATCTGTGAAGCCGGTCTTGCATGCTCTTGCCACAATACCCATAACCTCCGCCACCGCTTTCTGAGTGCCGTTCTTCGGGATTACCACGATGTTGAAAGCGTCCTTTGTTGAAGACACAAAGAAATCACCGAAATATACGCCTGCATGAGCGTAGTCGCACTCAGGCGACATTGCAAATTCCTCAAGACGGTGATTGATGAGCTGCGATACCAGATTCTCGATGAAGCTCGACATATAAGCCATATCCGTGTTGCGCATCTCGAAGGGGAGTTTGTCCGACTTGAAAGAGATAGTGGTGCGGGGCATACTGAGCTCAGGATCGGTAAACGACGCATAAATAGGTTTCTTATTGTCGCTTACATTGGGGTATTCGCGTTTGGCCGCATTCTTGGGCATCGGAATAGTTGAGAAAAGTGTCTTCACTTTCTCCTCCATCTCGGCTGCGTCGAAGTCGCCGACAATCACGATACCCTGCTGGTCCGGACGATACCATTTCTTATAGTAGGCACGGAGAACCTCAGGCTTGAAGTTCATCACAATCTCCATCTTGCCGATTGGCATCTGCTCATACTGGTATTCCTCGTAGATTTTTGGAAGAATCTCCATCCACATACGGTTTTGAGCATCGCTACGCTGACGCCACTCCTCCTGAATCACTCCACGTTCCGCATCAATCTCCGATTCCTCAAGGAGGATATCGCCACTCCAATCATGAAGCACGAGAAGAACGCTGTCCATCAGGTTCTTGTCGGTCGTGGGAACGTTGTTGATGTTGTAGACGGTCTCATCAAACGCGGTATAGGCATTGATGTCCTCACCGAAACGTATTCCCTTGCTCTGAAGATAGTTGAGCATGGTCTTACCGGGGTAATGGGTGGTGCCGTTGAAGGCCATGTGCTCAAGGAAGTGAGCAAGGCCAAGCTGCTCCGGTGTCTCCAGGGTAGAGCCTACTTTCTGGGCGATGTAGAAGTTTGCGCGCTCCTTAGGCTCCTCATTGTGCATGATGTAGTAGCTCAAGCCATTGGGCAGAACACCAGACTTCACCTTCGGATTCAAAGGGAGCTGATTCGCCTGTGGCATCTGGGCACTCATACAGAACACTACACTGAGAAACAGCGCGATGCTTGTTAGTTTCCTGATCATAGGTGCTGTTGTTTAAATTTGTATTGTTAGTTAGTTTATTATCTCGTCAGTGTTGATTCAGGAGAATCCCGTTCTGATAAAATTCATCACCAGACAGGCTATGCTTCCCCCTTTAGCCAACTATTGATGACGCAAAGTTATATTATTTATTTGAAAATCCCAAGAAAATTTATCGAAAAACAATAAATTTTTCTAAGATTTCAAAAAAATCATCTTAGGTACTGTTTAGATTAAGCCATTCATCATGGCGTATAAGGAGAGTCCGGAAGCGGATTTTATACCTAATTTCACAGATATGTTCTTTCTATGCGATATGACGGTATTGACCGATATGCACAACTCATCCGCTATCTCTTTGTTAATCTTACCGGCGGCTATGAGGCGAAGCACCTCCTTCTCCCTTACGGAAAGATCGCCAGGATTCTCATCGCTCTCTCTCAGCGAACTCACCAGATCTGAAAGGAGGTGGCTTATATCCGACTCATCGGAACTCGCTCCGATCAACCTCTCACCTTTCATGGCATCACGCCCCACTGTCACCGTCTTGACTTTACGCGGCAGGAAAAAATCGAGGTTCCTGACAAAACAGTCGCATGACACCACATATGCGTCGGCCGACTCCGAGAAGGGACTGAACTCCGGGAAGTCATCATAGGTGACTACCTTTACCCTATCCTCATCAAGCAGCATATAGCGCACGCCCAGCGCCTCAAGAGTCGTCAACCCTATGAGGGCCACAGTTACACTTTCACGATTCATGCCCGGCATCTGATTTTCCAAGTTTCTCGACCATCGGAAGGAGGATGCGGTTGCGTATCCGGTTGTTCTGGCAATAATCTTTCTCAAGCATGAATACTGCCGATATCACTGCCACGCAGAGATTCTCGTCGTAGCCCCCTGTAAGGTGCACCACGAAAAAGTAGAGCAGGTCATGCAGCTTCTCCTCCACCTCTGAATGGCCGCTGACCATCCGGTCGAGGTCGGGGGGCACGACTCCTTTCCGCAGCGAGGGGTAGAATACCTTCTCGTCATATTCTATACAATCGGCTAATTGCGTCTTCATCTCTGCGAAGAAGTGAAGCAGGAGCCCCAGGTTATTGTCATTGCCGCTACGTTGCATAAGCGAGTTGAAATGACGCTCTATGTTAGGCATCTGGACACGCTGGTAGAAGAGGGAGGTGGTGTGCAGGTAGTCGATTGTTTTTTCAAGCGAGAAGGTGCCTCTGGCATTTACAGGGAAGTAATCCTCATTCAGGAATGTGTTGATCACCGACAGGAAAAAGTCGGTGTCAATACCGGCCTCACGGCATATGCTGCCGATTGTGGAATCCCCCACCCCTAATCTTATGCCAAGACGGTTTATAACAGAAATAAGCCGGGGATGCGACATCACCGCATCCGCCAGCTTACTCTCTTTGTGGTATAAGGCCATAAAGCTATAGCTTTTTCAGGTTTTACTTCACAACTATTGTGGCATTCTGGGTGATGATCATATCCACCCCTACATCATGTGGCTCCACCGGAACCTCATCCACGAGCTGGAACTCGTAGCCGATACCGATCTTGGTAGCCTTGGTTGATTTCAGGAGACGGTCATAGAAACCTTTGCCACGTCCCAGGCGGTTCCCTCTGCGGTCGTAGGCAACAGCCGGAACCACCACCAGTTCTATCTCCGAGGGGTCGACTGTGTTGTTACCCGTCGGTTCCTCTATATGGAAGCTGCCAAGTTCAAGGCGGCTCTCGTCATAGGGGAGGATTTCAAGGTTGACCCCGTTCACGCGCGGAAGATAGAAGTGCTTGCGCGAGGCCCACTTCCCTAAGAACGCATGTGTGAAGAGTTCATCGGGAAGGGAGTGATACATGAGAATGTGGTCGGCCAGCAGGAATGCCGCTGTCTTCTCCAGCCGGGCGAAAACCTCGTCGGCCGCACTTCTCTTCTCCGCTTCCGAAAGCATGACCCTCAGGGCCTTCACTTTCCTTCTGATTTCATTCTTTTCCATAATTCTGTGTTTTTCATTTTTTCTCTAATTTTATATCTACGGGCGACTTCCCGGTCTCCAATGCTTCCAAAGCTGCCTTGACCGCAGGGTCTGACTCATTTAGCAGCTCTATAAAGGCCGGATAACCGAGTACATCGCGCGCTATCATAGCTTTTATCTGCTCCAGCAAAAGTGTGCGCGAACGGTTGATATAGTACCAGCGGGCCGGAACACCGTTCTTGACGGCAAACGACACGAAGGTCTCAAGCAACATATTGTCGCGCGGAAGCACCTTAAGAAGACGGTCGAGACTCTTTGAGCCGTTGAGCATCTCACGGTACTTGTCAGACACGCTGTACGCGAATTTCTGGATCAATCCCTTGTTGGCTACATTTATATAATATGACGTGTAGCCTGTGGTGTCTTCCGGCACGAAGATATCCGGCATGATTCCGCCACCTCCGTATACTGTGCGTCCGTTTGAGGTGGAGAATGTCTTGCTGGCGTCAAACTTTATGCTGTCGGCGCTATAGAATTCACCATGGGTGAAACGGTCAACAATGTCAAGGTCATACTTACCATCGCGTCCCCGGGTATATTCCTTCTGTATCGACCGTCCGGAGGGGGTGTAGTAACGGGCCACAGTGAGCCTGATGGCGCTGCTGTCGGGCAATTCTGTCTGATTCTGCACAAGACCTTTGCCGAAGCTGCGGCGTCCTATCACAAGGCCGCGGTCATTATCCTGGATGGCACCTGCGAATATCTCGGAGGCAGAGGCGGAATACTCATTGGTCAGAACTGTTATCTCGGCATCCATGAAGTTGCCTGAGCCATCGCTTATGGCCATGGTTTCATTCTCAGGGCGTCGTCCTTTGGTATAGACAATCATCTTACCGGCCGGAAGGAACTCATTGGCCATATAGATGGCCTGGTCCATGAATCCGCCTGAGTTGCCACGCAGGTCAATGATATATTTTGAAGCGCCGTTCACCTTGAGGTCGTTGAGCGCGGTAAAGAATTCATTGTAGGTGTTGCGTGCAAATTTTGTCACCCGCATATAGCCCACGCTGTCGTTCACCATATACGCCACGTCTACCGAATTCACCGGTATGTCACCACGCACCACATCGAATGTCACAGGTGTGGGTGAGTTATACCGTTTTATCTCAAGCTCCACCTTAGTCCCCTTCTGTCCCCTCAGGTTCTTGAAGACATCCTCGCTGGTTATCCCCGAACCTGTAAGTGTAACTGTGTCGGCCTTTATGATGCGGTCGCCGGGAAGAATGCCTACTTTCTCAGCTGGGCCACCCGGTATCACCTCAATCACATTGACCGTGTCGTTGAGTATCTGGAACGACACACCTACCCCGCTGAACGATCCCTGGAGATCGTCGTTGACCGCTTCAAGGTCGCTTGCCGGGATATATGCCGAGTGAGGGTCGAGCGACGTAAGAAGATCGGGCAACGAGGATTCTATAAGTGAATCCACATCAATACGGTCAACATATTCCGAATCAATCAATCTGAGGATTGTGCGCAGCTTCTCCTCCTCCGGCGACAGGTTGCGGCGCGTGATGTAGCGTCCGATGAATATGCCACCTATCACACCGGCTGTCAGCAGCAGCGGCAGGGCCACCAGGCCTATGTTTCTGTTTCTCTTCATTTACTGTCGTGTCTCTTATTCCTCATCCCCCACAGGAAGATGAACGATATCGACCCCTGCCTTACGCAGGAGGTCGATACCGTCAGTTATCCTATACAAATCAGAGAATACCACTCTGCGGATACCTGCCTGTATGATAAGTTTGGCGCATTCCATACAAGGACTGGCTGTGACATAGAGGGTGCTTCCCTCGCTTGAATTATTGCTCCTCGCAACTTTGGTTATGGCATTCGCCTCGGCATGGAGCACATAGGGGAATGTCACGTCGTCACCATCCTCACAGATATTCGGGAACCCCGAGGGGGTGCCGTTGTATCCGTCGGAAATTATCATCTTATCTTTTACTATGAGCGCACCGACTTTTCTGCGCCGGCAATATGAGTTCTCACTCCATATCCTTGCCATGCGCAGGTATCTGCTGTCGAGCACCCGGTTCTTGTCGCAGGTATCCATTCTTTATATTTTATTCGTTTTCCATAAGGAATCTTTCAGCATCAAGTGCCGCACGGCATCCTGTTCCGGCTGCCGACACGGCCTGGCGGTAGCGCGGATCGGCGCAGTCGCCGGCGGCAAACACACCGGCCACGTTTGTAAGCGTGGTGGCACCCTCTACCTTGATATAACCCTCGGCATCCATCTCAATCTGCCCTTTGAAAATCTCGGTGTTGGGACGATGACCTATCGCGAGGAAGAAACCGTCAATCTCTATATCGAAGCGCTCCTCCTCGGGAGTGCCGAGATTGCGGACGATGTGCGCTCCCTCGACGCCATCCTCACCAAAGAGCCCCTCTGTCTGGCAGAAGAAGAGAATCTCTATATTCTCACGCTCCTTTACTCTGCGCTGCATCACGTCGGAAGCCCTGAGCACACCGCGACGCACAATCAGGTATACTTTTTTGGCCAAGGTGGAGAGATAGAGAGCCTCCTCGCAGGCGGTGTCGCCGCCACCAACTACAGCTACGTTCTTCTTTCTGTAGAAGAATCCGTCGCAAGTGGCACACGCGCTCACACCCAGGCCACGGTATTTCTCCTCATCGGCCAGACCCAGATATTTGGCTGACGCACCGGTGCTTATAATCACTGTTTCGGCCATGACAACATCACCTGCCTCGTCGACACATCTGAAGGGACGCTTCGAGAAGTCTACCTCGGCTATGGTGTTGGAGCGGATATCGGCACCGAATCGGATGGCCTGCTGACGGAATTCCTCCATCATCTCAGGACCCTGTATTCCGGTCGGATAACCGGGGAAGTTCTCAATCTCGGTGGTCTGCGTGAGCTGACCGCCGGGCTGGTTACCCTCATATATCAAAGGTTTCAGATTGGCTCGCGATGCATATATGCCCGCTGTGTATCCTGCAGGGCCGGAACCAATGATCAAAACTCTTGTGCTTGTCTCTGCCATAATGATTTTCTTGTTGTTTTTATGGTTATTAGTTGCTTGACGGCTGTCTTGCGACTGTGGCCGTCTTATATATAACAATCTTGTTGTTTCCTTGTATCGGTGAGGAGAGGTATTATCCGCGTCACCCCCCCGGCGCATTACCGGAGGTCGACAATCTCAGCTTTCGGGTACTTTGCCTTGGGATATTCAAACTCGGCCGCAGTAGCGGTCACCCCTGTCTTCAGTGAGGTGATATCGATTGTGGTGGCCGTGCTACCCATGCTCACTACTATCCGCTCGGGACGGAATGTCGTGGAGTTTATGGTGAAGGTGAGTTTCTTTATCCCGGATTTTCTGGAACGCGGCACAAGGTCAATCACATATTTCCCTGTCCGTTTCACCGGCGAGAAACTGTAGGTATAGCCTCCGGCTCCACCCTTTACGTAGAGAAGGGGATTCGACTCCAGCAGTTCCTGGGCTGTAGGCTCTGTCACTGTTGTCTCTGAAGTGCGCGGGTTGTAGGTATATAGCGTTTTCCCGTTATACCATGACGACACCTCCGGCAGCTGCATGGTGAATTTCTGGCCGCTGCTCTTCAATGTCCCCTTTGTGGAACGGCCGTTGGCCGTGATGGTGAAGGTGGCCGACAGACTCTTGGCTTCCTGAATTGTATTGGCCGCCTTACGCGCCACCTCCTCGGGAGTTATAGCTCCCTGCGCCGTGAAGCTCATGAAAGCCATGCAGAGGAGGCCCAGAAACGATATCTTGCTTATTATTCTCTTTAATCTCATACTGATCATCTTTTTTATTCTGATTCAATCCGGGTGTCAAGGTTTAAGAATCGACTCCAGGGTGACGGCATCCACAAGCACAGAACGGGGCTTCCCTCCATGGGCCGGACCCACGATTCCGGCAGCCTCAAGCTGGTCCATTATCTTTCCGGCTCTGTTGTAGCCTATCGAATAGCGTCGCTGCAACGACGAGGTGGAGGCGGTGTTGCTGGTTACTATCAGACGGGCCACCTCATCAAAAAGCGGGTCCTTGTCACCGAAGTTGTTACCCATCTCCGAATCGTTGGAATCATTACCGGTGACTACCGGTTCCGGCAACTCATATGCCCCCTGGCCGTAAGGCTGACGCTCTATATAGTCGCATATCGCCTCAACCTCGGGGGTGTCGATGAAAGCACACTGCACACGCACCATCGGGGCACTGTTGCTGATAAGCATATCGCCACGACCGATCAACTGCTGCGCTCCGGGGGTGTCAAGGATTGTCTTGCTGTCGACTCCCGACGACACCTTGAAGGCTATACGGGCCGGGAAGTTAGCCTTGATGATACCGGTGATGACATTGGTGGAGGGGCGCTGGGTGGCGATGATGACATGCATACCCACGGCACGCGCTTTCTGCGCAAGGCGGGCAATCGGAATCTCCACCTCTTTACCCGCTGTCATGATAAGGTCGCTGAACTCATCCACCACCACAACTATATAGGGGAGGAAACGGTGTCCCTCAAGCGGATTGAGCTGACGGGCCTTTATCTTGTCGTTATACTCCTCTATGTTTCGGGTGTGGGCACCTTTGAGAAGCTGGTAACGGTTGTCCATCTCTACACATAGCGAGCTCAATGTGGCAACCACCTTGTCCATATCGGTGATGATGGCATCCTCGGCATCAGGTATCTTGGCAAGATAGTGGGCCTCAATTTTGGCATAGAGCGAGAACTCAACCATCTTCGGGTCAATCATTACAAATTTAAGCTCGTCAGGACTCTTGCGGTACAGCAGCGAGGCTATGATGGCGTTGAGGCCAACCGACTTACCCTGACCCGTGGCTCCTGCCACGAGGAGGTGAGGCATCTTGGCCAGATCGGCTATATAAACCTCGTTAGATATAGTCGAGCCCAGGGCTATCGGGAGCTTATACTTCGATTCCTGATACTTATGCGATTTGATAACGGTGCGCATCGACACAGTCTGCGGGTCATTGTTGGCTACCTCTATACCCACCGTACCCTTTCCGGGTATAGGCGCGATTATACGCACACCCACAGCCGAAAGGCTCAGGGCAATATCATCCACCAAGTTACGGATACGGTTGATCTTAACACCACGGTCGGGAACAATCTCATACAGTGTCACTGTCGGACCTACCGTGGCCTCGATGCTTGTTATCGGTATACCGAAATCGAGAAGTGTCTTCTTGATTTTCTCCTTGTTCTCAAGCTGTTCGGCGGCATCCACGCTGATACGCGACACACCCTCGCGGAGAAGCTCGGCAGGCGGGAATTTATATGGGTGCATTCCGGGCATAAGGCTTTCAGCCTCCTTGCGGGTAACCTTAGCCTCTCCTATAGAGTTTACGTTTACCACCATATCATCCTCTTGAGTCTCATCCTCAGCATCGGCCTCATCTGGAGCTGCCATTGAGGAGGGAGCAGTGTCAGCGGCCGCTGCGGGAGCATCGGTATGAGGGGCTGACAGATCCGGAATCTGCACCTTGTCACCTGCCGGGGGCACAGTCTGGGTATCCTGGGCCTCTTCATCAGTCAGTACATATCCCGACATAGATTCAGAGTCGGTATATTCCTCGAAATCTGGCAAAGTGCTGTAGAGCCCTGTCTCCTCGCCGTTGAAGGTGACCTGAGCTGTATCCGGCACCTCCTCAGCCACCGGCTCCGGATTGTCGCCTGCCTTGGCGGCATCAGCCTCCTCGAAACGGCGCATCTCCTCAATCTCGCGCTCACGCGCAAGACGCTCAGCCTCTTTCTCAGCTGCTATCCTCTTGATTTCGGCGCGTTTACGACGAATCCGGATTATCCAGTTTATAAAGTCGCGCAGACAAATCACCACAAAACTTCCTATCATGAAGAGACACAGAATCACGGCGCCTGTCCAGCCAAAGAATTTCACAATGAACTCGTTGACATAGCGCCCGTGATTACCTCCCCAGTTCACCGGAGAGTTAAGGCCGATGGTGAGCAGGCCAATTATGAGCGACACTGTTATCAGCGCCACCAGCGACTTGATGGTAAAATCAACCGATTTGAAACGTGGCTTGCCAACAAGTTGCTTCAACGACATGGCCACAAGCCAGAAAACTATGACAAACGAACCGAGTCCGAAACAATCGTTGATAAGGAATTGCGACATACGGGCCCCACCCTCTCCACCTTTGTTGGAGATATTCTCTGAGGCCCCTACAGCCGTGTTGAGTATTTCTGACTGGTCGGCCACGCATGCCGAGAAATATGAGAGGAAACATACCCCTAAGTATATACCGGAAAAGCCGAGAAACAGACCGAGGAGCCATCTTGTGGTCTGGCTACCGGCCCACTCCTTGACTATCTGGGTGAACGGCTTTACAGGTTTCCTGATCTTCTCCTTGGGCGGAGCTTCAGCCTTTACCCTCTTCGGTTTCGGCTTTTTATCAGGCTTTTTGGCGGTCTTGGCGGTAGCGGGCTGAGCTGCCTCGAAAGGGGGCAGTGTCTCCACTTCCGGCAGGTCCACGCTATCGGGTATGGTGGGATGGAAATTATCGTATGCTTTCATCAAAGTGTAATTGGGAATGCAAAGATAAGAATTTCTCCACTTTTATCCTAAAGAACGGTTATTTTTTATCTGCGCTTATGATTATTTTATCCCTTATAGGGCGCTCCCCTCCCCTATTCTCTTCCTCATAGCCTCTCTTATACGCAAGTGGGGAGACCCTGGCACTAAGCCGGGCCTCCCCACTTTATCGGTTGGTCTATTATGATTATATCTGTATGCTGTGATTATTTCACAACCACCTTGCGGGCTGCACCGTCTACGTTCACAACGTAGATACCGGCTGCAGCTGCAACTGAGCCCTCGCCGTTGAGCTCGCCCACTTTCTGCCCTGCGAGTGTGTAGACTGAAGCCTGGGTGAACTCGCCGGAAACGGTTACACACCCTGCGCCACCTCTTACAACTGCTGTGCCATTCTCAGTCACGGCCTCAACTCCTGAGAGTTTGTCCGCTTTGACCTGCTGGGAATTCACAACCTCGCCTGTAACTGTGTCGATTATGAATGCGGTCACGAAATATGACTCACCTGTGATTGCGGTAAGGGGAGCGGAGATTGTGTGCGAATACTCCTCGCCGGCAACAATCTTTTCGGGATATGAATTTGAGAAGCCATTCAAACCTCCGAGAAGAAGACGAGCCACATCATTGTATACAGTCATGACTGTCGCACTTTTTGATTCCCAGCCTCCCATCGCTCCATAGCCGCCACCGGCGTAATTGTTGGCCTGTGAATACGGACCTATTCCATCCTCTGTAAGATAGTATGCCACTCTGTAACGGTCGGAGTTCTCTTCGTCAAAAGTAAATTTTGCTTTTGATACGATGGTAGCCTCTTTATCGCTTACATTTGTCACCTCTATGCTCTCGATTCCTGCCCAATTGAGATATTTAAGAGTACGTTCATAATAGTAGTCAAGTGCTGCCACCTGAGGGTCAATCACCTCCCAACGGTTTACCATAGCACTGGGGTAGCTGTCAAAATAAGCGGAGAGGACTATACTTGCAGTTGGATTAGCCATACGGTCATTACTATGAAGGGCAATACAGTTGTAAACATCCTCATACTCCTCTCTGGCAGTCTCCATCATCACTATGCCACGGGGACACCATCCACACCATGTGCCTGTGCCCTCCTCGATGAGGCCGTGCGCCTTGAAACCACGATCCGGCTCAAAGCAGTAAAGAATATCTTGCAAGGCAATTACCGAAGCGTCGCTGTCAACGCCATTGACTTTGACAATTTTCAAATCCACCGGTATTTCTTTGGCAATTTCCGAACAAACAAGGCCATCAACAGTAACGGCAGCTGTCTTATTCAATGACATTCCCTTCACATCAGCTTTTATGTTAACAGGATCGGAATTACCTACCTTGCATTCAAATTCAATATCATTGATATCATTGACGCAAAGACTCTTTACATAAGCAGTCACTCCAAAAGGTGTGTTGGGGGCTGTGTATGGCGGAATATCAATACCTACCAATTCCGCCTTATCCATCGGATAGTTCTCACCCTCCAATGTTACGCCAAGACAGATGCTGCCATATGACTCCACAGGGAAGCCTTCCATCCATATCCACTCAGCAGTTTCTGACGCACGGGAGGCCACATATGAAGATGTTGTGTCGTCAGTGGGTATACCATCCACCGGTATATAGAAATCATTTGGAGAGCTGATACTGAAGTAGCATCCTACATACAGACCTTTCCCCTCCTCGAGTGCAAATGCCTCATCCAGTTCCACTTTATACTGTGTAAAGGGATTAGTAGAGACAGTACACTCCTTTGTGTATATCGGTTCTGAATCCAGTCCCTCCTGAATATATACTGTGTATTTCAGGATGGCATTGCGGTTACTTTTGTTAACACCGGTGTAGAAATTGATTGATTTGATCACACAACCTGCGAAATCAGTTGCCATTTCAGGACTGAGATACATGCCCAATTTGACCTGACTACCCTTTTTCATGTTGTTCAGGCTCAATGCCTCATCCGGGACATCTGCAACCGTGTATTCTATCTCACGGCTCTCTCCCGCACGGGTCGGTGCCGACTGGACCGCCGAATTCACCACTGCACCCTGAGGGATGGTGATTGATCTGAACTGGCTGTTTCCGAGGCTTTCCCGCTGCGGCGAAATGCCCGCAGCCCCGGCGATGGATGCCGTCATAGACATGGCCATCATTCCAAGTAAAAATTTCTTCATCTTTAATTATTTTTGGTTGAATGCGCAAATTTAATTAAAAATTTCTATATTCATAAAATTTTATGAAATTGTTTGAGAAATTTTTACTGTCTCTCAGGGATAGTCGTCACTTTCTTAAACTACCTTAATTTTTTCGCAGGCGCTTTCTGAATCAGGGTATGTATCTGGGGAATGTCATACCCCTCTTTGCGGTCAACCGCCAGGTCTCGTTTGCCGGGATTCACAATCACAGGCATACCCGGTTCCACCATCTCCACCAAGGCAAGGATATTCTCATTTTCCAATCGTATGCACCCGTGGCTGCGACGTCCCCCTATGCTCCATGGCGCGCATGTGCCATGTATACCTATCGAGGAGATTCCGGGTATGTCGAGTCTTATGAACCGCGGACCGAATTCGCCGGTCTTCTTGCTCACCACACCGTTCTCATCAGTGTAATGCCAATCGGTGCTGTTCTGTATCCTTTTCACCTTGAAGAATCCTTCTGGTGTGCGGCAGTCGTTGGCATGGTGCTTGGTGCCGTAATTCTTGCCGCATGCCATTCCGTAGGTGGCCTCCTCCTCTCCATAGCGGTTGAATTTAACCACTTTCATACGGGCTTTGTCAACCACCACAAACCCGTCATACGTATTGTTGAGAAGACGAGTGGCGTAATCAAGTTCCTCACCGGCCATCTGAGGGAGGATTCCTGCTTTGTATTCATTCCAATGACCCGACTCCTTCATATATTCCACAGCCTCCTCGGCAGTGTCAAATTCAAGAGCCGGAACTGTATCGGCCACCTCCTCCACAGGAGCGACCTCAGCGGCCGCCACTGTCGGCGTAAGCCCGTCACCCGGCTTGCCGCAGGCGGAAAACCAGCTGGCTGAAGCCAGAAAGGTTGCTATCGCAATCAATATATAAGCAATGTTTTTCATAGATTGTAGTGTCTTTTCATCTATAACATCCCAACCCGCTCCTTGGCTCATTCCTAACATTAAAAATATTTTAGCCATACCTCCTGATAAAGTTTTTCAAGATTGGTTGCGGAAATGAAAAAATTTAACTAATTTCGCGTAATTGACATTGCCCGCAGGCAGTGGGGATTGCAAACAGCCAATTCTATGAATGTGATAAGAACCGCCGGTTTCATTTTGCTCCTTCTTTTATGGCTCTGGTTATGCCGGGCCGTGATTGTTACAGGTGGAGGCATCAATCTGAAGAACATCTTCCTGATTGTCGCTTCCGGCATCATCATATTCGTCCCACTGTGGAAAAAGTATATCCGGCATGACGACAATAAGAATAAATCATGACAACCTCCCAGACAAATAACAAACCCTCTCTTCTCGAGTCTGTCAACACCCCCTCGGACCTCCGCAAACTTCCTGTGGAGCAGCTTCCGGCTTTATGCGGTGAGATCAGGGAGTTCCTGATAGCCCATCTGGCTCAGAATCCGGGACACTTCGCCTCCAGTATGGGAGCCGTTGACATCATTGTGGCCCTTCATTATGTATTCGACACCCCCAATGACCGCCTTGTCTGGGATGTGGGACATCAGGCTTATGCCCATAAGCTCCTGACAGGACGTCGGGACGCTTTTGAAAAGCAACGCACCTTAGGCGGAATCAGCGGTTTCCCCACCCCTCTTGAGAGTGAATATGACACTTTCATCGCCGGACATGCCGGTAATTCAATCTCGGCTGCCCTTGGCATGGCTATCGCCGATAAATGCACTCCCGGGCATGAGAAACGCAAGACCGTGGCTATCGTAGGCGACGCTTCAATCAGCGGCGGACTGGCATTCGAGGGTCTGAACAATGCCTCCAACCACCCTAACGACCTCCTCATCGTGCTCAACGACAATGATATGAGTATCGACAACAATGTGGGTGCGCTCCATAGCTATCTCTCCGACCTCTCCACCTCGGCCGGATATAACCGCTTGCGTTACAAGATGGCCGGGTATTTCCGTCGCAAGGGGATACTCACCGACAACAGGAAGAGGGCCATCATCCGTTTCAGCAATTCTATAAAATCGCTCGTATCTAAGAAACAGAATATCTTCGAGGGTCTGAATATCCGATATTTCGGACCGTTCGACGGTCATGACGTCATCAAACTCGTCAAGATTTTCCGCGAAATCAAGGAGATGGAGGGTCCCAGGATTCTGCATCTCTGCACCATCAAGGGTAAGGGGTATACCAAGGCGGAGGAGAATCCTACCGTCTGGCATGCACCGGGGAAATTCGACCCCGAGACCGGTGAACGGTTCTGCAGCGGAAAGGATGGCAATCCCCCCTTGTGGCAGGAGGTATTTGGCGAGACCTTGGTCGAGCTGGCCGAGAAAGATGAGAGAGTGATGGGCATAACCGCAGCAATGCCCACCGGAACCTCTCTCAGCGCATTGGCGCATGCCATGCCTAAACGGGCTTTCGACGTGGGCATATCGGAGGGTCATGCCGTGACCTTCGCAGGCGGTCTGGCTGCAGCCGGGAAGAAGCCCTTCGTGGCTATCTACTCCTCTTTCCTGCAGAGAGCTTATGACAATATAATACATGACGTGGCTATCCAGGGGCTCCCGGTGACTTTCTGCATTGACCGGGCCGGAATCGTGGGCGAGGATGGCGTGACTCACCATGGTCTTTTCGACATAACATATCTACGTTGTGTCCCCTCCATGAGCATCGCCTCCCCGGCCGATGAGGAGACCATGCGTGATCTTATGTTCACATCTCTGCAATTCACCACCCCTCTCGCCATAAGGTACCCCAGAGGCCGGGCCACGACTCCCGACTGGAAATCGCCTATGCGTGAGATTCCAGTTGGCAAGGGAAGATGCGTATCCAAGACCGAAGGGGCAAGAATTGCCGTGCTCTCGCTCGGCCCTGTGCTCCACGATGTGCAAAAGGCCTCAGATATCCTTAAAGATAAGAATGTGGGAATCGATATCTATGACATGATATGGGTAAAACCGCTCGACACACAGCTGCTTAAGGAGATAGCCCAGTCACATGATGCAATCGTCACCGTAGAGGATGGCGCCATAACCGGAGGATTCGGTGCGGCAGTGTCCGAATGGCTTGAGAATGAGGGTATGGCCTTACCTGTGAAACATCTCGGCGTAGCCGACCAATGGATTGCCCACGGTTCAGTCGACCAGCTGAAACATATCTGTGGCTATGATGCCGAGGGAATCGCCGATACTGTCATCAAGCTTCAGGAGTCGCTATGAAAATTGTCATCGCAGGTGCCGGCGAGGTGGGCACACATCTGGCGAAGATGCTCTCAAACGAGAATCAGGACATCATTCTTCTTGACAGCGACCAGTCTCGCCTTGATGCCATCGACTCCAATTATAATCTGATGACGTGGAATGGTTCCACATCATCTTTCGAGAGCCTCCGCGATGTCGGTATTCCGAAAACCGACCTCTATATTGCCGTGACACCGTATGAGACCCGCAATATAACCTCCTGTGCAATTGCCAAGCATCTCGGTGCCAAGAAAACTGTGGCACGTATAGATAATTATGAATTCCTTGTGCCGGAGAATGGTTCGGTGCTGAGGCAACTCGGCGTTGACTTCCTTATTTATCCGGAAGACCTTGCCGCAGATGAGATCAATCTCGCGCTTGAGCATAACTGGGCGCGTTATTGGGGTGAGCTGCATAACGGCGGACTCCTCCTTATTGGTGTTAAGCTCCACGGGGCCTCACCTCTTCTGAACTGTAAACTGAAGGACCTTCCGGTAAAGGCTCACGATTTCCACATAGCTGCCATAAAACGCAACAACGAGACCATCATACCAAACGGTAATGATGAGATACTTCAGGACGACATACTCTATTTCATCACCACTCCCCCCTTCATCCAGGAGGTGCGCGACCTCTGCGGCAAGAAGAAACGGGTGGTAAAGAAGGCTCTTATCATGGGGGGCACCCGCATTGCCCGGCGTTTCGCGAGGCGTTATCACGACAAGTATCATCTGAAAATCATTGATAACGACCGCGAGAATTGCGAGACAATGGCCACCACGTTTCCCGATTGTGAGATAGTGCTGGGTGATGGCCGCGACATAGAGGTGCTCCGCGAGAATAACATCTATCAATACGATGCCTTCCTCGCCCTTACCGATTATTCGGAGACCAACATTCTGTCATGCCTTACTGCGAAGGAATTCGGCGTACCCAAGACTATAGCCGACGTTGAGAATCTCCAGTTCTTCGGTCAGGCCGAAAGTCTCAACATCGGCACTATCATCAACAAGAAACTTCTCGCATCAAGCCATATATTCCAGATTCTGCTCGACACGGACGCAAACAATGCCAAATGCCTTGCGTTGGCTGATGCCGAGGTGGCTGAATTGCAGGTTAAGGAGGGGGCTAAAATCACGAAGGCTCCGGTGAAAGACCTGAGGCTACCCTTCGGCATGACTCTCGCCGCGATGGTAAGAAATGACCAATGCCTCCTGGTAGGCGGTAACACCCATATCCAACCGGGTGACTATGTGGTGGTGTTCTGTCTCTCCGGCACCATCAACAAGATTGAGAAATGGTTCAACTGACATCTAACTATCTTTACTGTGCCTTTTTTTGAACATAGAAGCTATATCAACTTCCGCATGCTGGTCAGAGTAATCGGCTGGCTGCTTACCATCGAGGCCACTTTCATGATTGTGCCCTGCGTGGTGGGCCTCTTATGTGGCGAGCATAGTTTCGTAGGATTCCTGATTTGCATCGCCATCACCGGCGGTTGCGGCATGGGCATGGTGAGCCTGCCGAGGAAAAGCCGGGAAATGGGTAAACGCGAGGCAGTGCTCCTTACCGGAATGATCTGGATTATACTTTCTTTCTTCGGTATGCTGCCGTTCCTGATATGTGGCACCCACATGAATGTGACGGACGCATTTTTCGAGACAATGAGCGGCTTTACCACCACAGGCGCATCGGTACTCAACACCCTTGAGGGTGTGCCGAAGTCAATCCTTATATGGCGATGCATCGTGCAATGGGTCGGTGGTCTCGGCATCATTCTCTTCACCCTCGCTGTGGTGCCTATGCTCAACTATCAGGGGGGTATGCAGCTCTTTAACGCGGAGGTTACCGGCATAACCCACGACAAGCTGCGTCCACGCATCAGTTCCACAGCCCAAGGTCTGTGGCTGGTGTATATAATCCTCACCACTCTGCTGATCGGATTGCTCTGTTTCTCCGAGATGTCGTTTTTCGACGCTGTCTGTTACGGCCTCTCAACCATGTCGACAGGGGGGTTCTCCAACAATGATATGTCGATTACCGAGGCAGGGAGTGTCTACGTGAAAACCGTGCTGCTCATATTCATGTTTCTCGGCGGAGTCAACTTCTCCCTAATTTTCAAGGCTGCCCAGGGTAATTTCAAAGCAGCCCTCCGTAATGATGTCCTCAAATGGTATCTTGGCATTATCCTTGTGTGCTATCTCCTGCTCTGCCTTAATCTCTGGGTGAACGGACTGGTTGAGAATATCAAGGATGTGACAATCGACCCCCTCTTCCAGGCTGTTTCCATTCTCTCATCAACCGGACTCACGGAGCCTGACTTCGCCGACTGGGGCCCTGTGGCGGTGATAGTATTGGTGGTGATGATGTTTATGGGTGCATGTGCCGGAAGCACCTCCGGAGGTGCTAAAATCGACCGTTTCCTTATTCTTTTCAAATTCATAAAGAATGAGTTTTACAAGATGATGCACCCAAGCGCCGTCACTACGGTAAGCATCAACGGCAAGGGCACACCTCCCGGGGTGCTTATGAAGACCCTGGCATTCCTCTTCCTTTATGTGATAGTGGTGATTGCGGGGGGATCCCTGTTGGTAATCATAGGATTGCCGCTGAAAGACAGTTTCTTCATCTGCCTCTCTGCCATATCCAACACCGGACTGGGCACCGACATCACAGGGATATCAGGCAACTTCGCCCTGGTGCCCGACATTGCGAAATGGCTACTCGCCTTCATAATGCTTGTGGGGCGTCTTGAACTATTTACAATCCTACTGATTTTCACCCCCTCATTCTGGCGGAAATAAACATTAAGGCGCGTCCCTTCGGGGGACGCGCCTTAATGTTTTAATGATATGTTGACTGTTTACTTCTTGTTGAGGATAATCGCATCGAGGGCTGCGATAGCAACGAGGTCGAATATCTCTCGCTCCGATGAATTGCTGTTGGTGAAATAAACCGGCTTCTTCAATCCCATCTGGATAGGACCGATGATCGAACCGAGTCCCATCGACAGATTCATCTTGCCGGTGCAGTTGGCTGCCGTGAGATTGGGGAAGATGAGAGTGTTGACATTCTTCCCCTTGATTGTGTTGAAGGGGAAAGTCTCGTCACGCAGACAGGTGTCGAGAGCATACTCCACCTGCATCTCACCATCTACCTGAAGCGCGGGATAGTTCTCATGCAATTCCTTCACGGCATCAGCCACAAGAGTGGCCTCCTCATGAGTTGATGAACCGAAGTTGCTGTATGAGAGCATCGCCATCACCGGTTCCTGTGCGAAGAAACGCACAGTATGGTCGGCCAGACGGGCTATATCTACCAACGCATCTTTGTCGGCGTCAGGATTGACTGCCGTGTCGGCGATGAAGAATGTGCCGCGACGTGTGTTGAGGATATGCATTGTGGCGAAATGACGGTATCCCTCCTGCAGACCGATAATCGACACCACGTCGCTCGCAGTGGCCTCGCCGGCTGAATAAGAGGAGGCGAGACACGCGTCGGCATCACCGGTCTCAACCATCATCATGCCGAAGTAGGCACGGTCATACATCTTCTCCAGGGCCAGATGGTAAGAGAAGCCCTCACGCGCCTTCTTGCCGGCAAGAATCTTGGCATAACGTTCACGGGTGGCCTCCTCACGGTCGTGACGGGGATTGACAATCTCGATTCCGTCGAGCGACACACCGAGACGGGCAGCTCGTTTCTCAATCATCTCCTCATTGCCGAGCACAACAGGCTTGCAGACACGTTCGCGGGCGGCACGGGCGGCGGCACGGAGCATATTGTCCATATTACCCTCGCATATCACCACACGCTTCGGCGTCTCTTTGGCCAGCTCCACAATGCGGCGCATCATCTTTCCGTCATCACCCATAAGGGTTCTGAGTTTTGCCTGATAAGCGGTCCAGTCAGGTATGGGGCGGCGTGCTATCCCTGACTCAGCGGCCGCACGTGCCACAGCAGGTGCCACCTTGAGCAGCAGACGGGGGTCGAGAGCCTTCGGCAGGATATAGTCAGGACCGAAATGGATGTTGTTCATTCCGTAAGCCTCATCCACAACAGCGGGAACCGGTTCCTTGGCAAGATCGGCTATGGCATGTACGGCAGCGATCTTCATCGCCTCGTTTATACCTGTCGCCCCGCAGTCGAGCGCACCCCTGAATATGTAGGGGAATCCGAGCACATTGTTGATCTGGTTGGGATAGTCGCTGCGGCCTGTCGCGAATATCAGGTCTTCGCGCGAGGCTACCGCAACGTCGTATGCAATCTCAGGGTCGGGGTTTGCAAGCGCGAATACAATAGGCTTCGGAGCCATTGATTTCAGCATCTCCGGAGTCACGACATCCTTCACACTGAGTCCGAGGAAGACGTCAGCGTCAACCATCGCCTCTGCCAATGTATGGAGGTCGCGTGTTGTGGCAAACTCCCGCTTCTGGGCATTGAGGTTCTCACGGTCGGCACGTATCACACCCTTTGAGTCGCACATCACCACGTTGGCAGGGTTTACACCCAAAGCCACATAGAGACGTGTACAGCTGATGGCAGCAGCTCCGGCTCCGTTCACCACAAGACGGATGTCGCCGATTTTCTTACCCTGGATTTGCAGGGCGTTGAGCAAACCGGCTCCCGAGATGATGGCTGTGCCATGCTGGTCATCGTGCATCACGGGGATGTCACACTCCTCCTTGAGGCGCTGCTCAATCTTGAAACATTCAGGAGCCTTTATATCTTCGAGATTGATACCGCCGAAAGTTGGGGCGATAGCCTTTACAATCTCAATCATTTTATCGGGGTCTTTCTCATTCACCTCTATATCGAATGCGTCGAGTCCGGCGAATATCTTGAAGAGGAGAGCCTTACCCTCCATCACCGGTTTTCCGGCAAGTGCGCCGATATCGCCTAAACCTAACACGGCGGTACCGTTGCTGATTACAGCCACGAGATTCCCTTTGTTGGTGTAGCGGTAAGCGTCCTCAGGATCTTTCTCGATCTCAAGACAAGGATATGCCACACCGGGTGAATATGCAAGCGCAAGATCGTGTTGCGAGGCATACGGTTTGGTGGGAACTATCTCAATCTTCCCTGGCTTGCCCTCCTCATGATAATCGAGGGCCATCTCTTTTGTAACTTTTGACATGACGAGCTATTGAGTTATTATGAAATTTTAAATCTTGTCGTCTGTGACTGGATTTACGTCCGTATCGGATTTTTCCAGGTGCTCACACACCTTCCATAACACAGAATTATATCTTACGGTTTTCCCAAGATTTTTTACCTATATATATCAATAACGTCAAACATCTAAAAAATTTTATCGTATTGTAATTATTTTTAAAATTATTTCCTCTTTTATCCACCTTTGTTAATAATATATCAGCTCTTGACAAGCATTATACTCCCGTTATAATTCTTTATTTTTTCACTCCCTTTCAAATTAGGTATCAATAATTATTCACTACCTATAAATTCTCAAAGAAACAAACCTAACGATGTTAATTATTTTAAAAGTTTCCCACTTTGAAATGTTATAGTATTGATTATATGTGTATTAAAAATTTTATCAACTAAAATTGTTTCCCAAAACAATAATTTTTAATGCTGTTTCTCTTGTATGTTTGATTCTTTTGCTCTACCTTTGCACCCGGTTTTACGAACCACCCGAAACCCGACAAACCCCTCAAAACATATATACCCGATGATACAGATAGTAGAGAAACGCGATGGACGCGTTGTTGGATACAACGAAGAGAAAATCAAGGCCGCCATCCGCAAGGCTATGCTTTGCACCGACCTCGGCGAGGATGAGGCGCTGATTCAGAAAATCTCCGACCGTATCGGAATGAACGGCTCCGAGAAGATGACTGTCGAGGAGATTCAGGACCGCGTGGAGATCGAGCTGATGAACTCGGCCCGTAAGGATGTGGCCAAACGCTACATTGCATACCGCGACCAGCGCTCTATTGCCCGTCAGGCAAAGACCCGCGATATGTTTCTTGAAATCATCGAAGCCAAGAGCAACGACATCACCCGTGAGAATGCCAATATGAACACTGACTCTCCCGCAGGCATGATGATGAAGTTCGCCTCTGAGACCACCAAACCGTTTGTTGATGATTATCTCCTCTCGCCTGAGGTGAAGAATGCGGTGCGCAATAATTATATCCATATCCACGACAAGGATTATTACCCTACAAAGAGCCTCACTTGCGTGCAGCATCCTCTCGACCGCATCCTGAAGAATGGTTTCGTGGCCGGCCATGGAGAGTCGCGCCCCGCAAAACGTATCGAGACTGCAAGTGTGATTGCCTGTATCTCGCTCGAGACTGCCCAGAATGAGATGCACGGTGGTCAGGCCATCCCGGCCCTCGATTTTTACCTCGCTCCTTATGTGCGCGCAAGTTTCATAGAGGAGGTGAAGAATCTTGAGCAACTCACCGGTCAGGACCTCAGCCATCTCTATGACGCGAAATTCAAGGATTACCTGCGCCGTCCCCTTGAAGGTCTGGAGGGTGACGAGCGTCTGCTCCAGCATGCCATCAATAAGACAGTGGGCCGCGTTCACCAGTCGATGGAGGCGTTTATCCACAATATGAACACCATCCACTCGCGCGGCGGCAACCAGGTTGTCTTCTCATCCGTAAACTATGGCACCGACACATCTGCCGAGGGACGTTGTGTAATCCGTGAGATGCTCAACTCCACCTATGAGGGTGTGGGCAATGGCGCCACCGCCATCTTCCCCATTCAGATATGGAAAAAGAAACGTGGCGTGAGCTATCTCCCCGAAGACCCCAACTATGACCTGTATAAGCTGGCATGCAAGGTGACGGCACGCCGTTTCTTCCCTAACTTCCTCAACCTTGACGCCACCTTCAACCGTCATGAGAACTGGCGCGAGGATGATCCCCAGCGTTATCTCTATGAGGTGGCCACAATGGGTTGCCGCACAAGGGTTTTCGAGAACCGTTACGGTGAGAAGACCTCTGTCGGCCGTGGCAATATCTCTTTCACCACCATCAATATCGTGCGTCTCGCAATCGAAGTGATGAACATAGCCGACCGTGAGGAGAGGATCAACCGTTTCTTCGCCAAACTCGACAAGGTGCTCGACATCACGGCCCGTCAGCTCGACGAGCGCTTCCAGTTCCAGAAGAGTGCCCTTGCAAAGCAGTTCCCTCTCGTTATGAGTGTACTCTGGAATCATGCCTCTGAACTCGACCCCAACGAGACTATCGAGAAGGTAATCAATCAGGGCACCTTGGGCATCGGCTTCATCGGTCTGGCTGAAACACTCATCGCTCTTGTAGGGAAACATCACGGTGAGTCGGAGGAGGCTCAGGAACTCGGTCTCAGGATTGTGGAGCATATGCGCGACCGCGTGCAGGAATATTGCGAGCATTACCGCCATAACTATTCCGTATTGGCCACTCCCGCCGAGGGTCTCTCGGGTAAATTCACAAAAGTCGACCGCAAGGCTTTCGGCGAGATTCCGGGAGTAACCGACAAGAACTATTACACCAACTCAAACCATGTGCCGGTATACTATCATTGCTCACCGCGTCACAAGGCGAAAGTGGAGGCTCCGTATCACGACCTTACACGTGGTGGCCACATATTCTATGTGGAGATTGACGGCGACGCCACCCACAATGAGGAGGCCATCATGCAGATTGTGGATATGATGGATAAATACAATATCGGCTACGGCTCAGTGAACCACAACCGCAACCACTGTCCCAAATGTGGATATGAGAACGCCGACAAGGAGCAGACCTGCTGTCCGAAGTGTGGCGTGAAGTTTGAGACAATCCAGCGTATCACCGGTTATCTCGTCGGAACTACCGACCGCTGGAACTCCGGCAAACTCGCCGAACTCCATGACCGCGTGGTGCATGAATAAGAATCTTGCCTCGGCAAGCTCATTACCCCTCAAGAAAAGTAATGGATAACACATATCAAGTACTTGGAATAATGCGCGGAACCACGGTCGACGGACCGGGGTTCCGCACTTCTATTTATCTGGCGGGCTGCTCGCATGCCTGCCCGGGCTGCCACAATCCGCAGTCATGGAATCCGGAAGGGGGCTCCCCTATGACCCTCGAAGAGATTATGGAGATTGTAAGGGAGGAGGATTTCGATGTCACACTCTCAGGAGGCGACCCCCTCTTCAATCCGGAATCAACACGCATCCTCATACACGCGCTGAAGAATGACGGCCGCAATGTATGGGTATATACCGGCTTTACCATCGAGGAGATTGAAGCCGACGCCACACTCTCGGAAGCTGTCAGTGAGGCCGACGCCATTGTGGAGGGGCCATTCATAGCGGCTCTCCGCGACCCCGACCTGCTCTTCCGCGGATCCTCAAACCAGCGTATCATCAAGAAGAATTTTTAACACATTCGTTCCAAACCTTTTCAAGTTCATAATGGTTTTTTAGACATAACGTACTTCCACACATTGGAATGATACGTTCGCTAAATCAAAACTATTGTTATGTGTAACTTTAAAAGTTTGAGGAATTGAATTATGTTTGCATTAGGAATTACTCTTTTTGTCATGGGGATGGTATTGTTGATTTATCTGAGACTGAGCACCCACTCACAGGTAAGGGCCATGTCGCCACAGACTGTGTTGCAACGCTCATGCGCCATCTCGGTGATGCGTGAAAGGAAACGCATAGGTTACGTGGATTCATCCATCCTGCTCACTTTAGGGAGCCTGATTATTCTGGTAACGGGCGTTTTCAATTGAAACTGAATTATTAAAAAATAGGTCCCTTCCAAAGCCATCCTATCACACGGCTTTGGAAGGGACCTCTCATTTATCGTTGCCTGCTGTATGCTTACTCAGCCTTGGCCGAGTCATCGGCACCAGCCTCCTCGGCAACCTCCTCTTCAGTGAATTTGGTGTAACCCTCCTCTACGAGAATGTTATACCACATGAAGAGTTTGCGGATATCATTGTTATAGACGCGCTCCTTATCGAAGTCGGGAATCACAGCCTCGAATTCGTCGCGGAGACCGTCATTTGCCACAAGAGCCTTCACATCGATTGTCTTGCCGTTGTTGTGTGCGTACACCAGGTCAAGAATCTCACCAAGGGGTTTGTCGCCTGAGTCGGTATACATGGCGATGTCGCCCAGCGACACAACCTTGTCGCGTGCGTGAGCCGGGAAACGTTTCTTTGTTTTCAGTTCCTCCACAAGCAACATCTTGTTGTTGTGAGAAACAATCTTGAACAGACCGGGCTTTCCGGTGATAGCTAATATTTCTCTAAGCATGTTTGTTCAATTATATTTCTGTTGTTATCTATTAATCTCAATATCTTTCTCAGTATGGGTGTCGATCTGTCGTTATCTATGAGTGTCACTTTCTCACTCGGCAGACTGTCAAACTCCCGTTTCTGAGCCTCCATTCTTCCCATAATCTCCCTTTCTGTAAGCCCATTGCGCCTGATTACCCTCTCAATCCGCAGAGTCTCCGGCGCAGTTACGAGCCATATCTCATCGCATATCGCATCCATATGCGCCGTGGATAGTATGGCCGACTCACAGAATATCACATCTCTCCTGAGAGGGGCCGGTATCTCTTGACACGAGAGCCATTTCACTCTCTGAAGGAAGTCGTCGCGCACTGCCTTATGTACGATTGAGTTGAGGCCGTTCAACTTGTCGCTGTCAGCAAATACCACCGATGCCACGAAAGCTCTGTCGACACAGCCGTCAGGAAGGTATGCCTCCTCTCCGAGAAGAGATTTTATTGCCGACGACACACTCTCCTCCCGCTCCATGATGACGCGGGCCTCAAGGTCACAGTCATACACGAAGCATCCGTTGAGCCGGAGAATCCTCGACACCACACTCTTCCCTGAACCAATACCCCCTGTTATACCGATTATCCTGCACTTTCCGGTCATACCCATCAGTTTTTGACAATAGTATATTCCACACTGTCATTCTTGAGCGAGAGGTTCTGCAACCGTTCAGGATAGCTCACCACTCTCACATTAAGCTTGTCGGTATGGGCTGCGATATCGTTGAAGTCAACCTGAAGCTCTATGCTCGGATCATCATTGTCGCCAAGACGGCTCATAGCCACATAGTAATCCACGGGCACTTTCGAGGGGAAAAGGAGCAGACTCTCACCATGCGGCACATTCACCGCCGTTATTGTAATAAGGGCTTCCTTCTTCACTAAGGGCTCCACCGGTATAGTAACTTGGATTTTCGACGGCATAATCTTCGCATCCTTGATGCGTCGCAGACTCACCTCTACTGTGCGTGTCTCGGTAAGTTCCTTCAAGGTAATCAGGTCGGTATATACACGGTTGATTGTATCGAGCACCGACTGATCGCCGAATACCAGCACATTGCTGGGCACCGCCTTGAGATGTCCCTCGATGGTGCTTCCTGAGGCGGCCATGAGGTTGGCCTCAATCACAATCGGCACCCGCTTACCCTTGTTATTGGTGTAATCAAGACGGATTGAATCCATACTGATTGAGTTGATTGTGGAGGTAGTGCCGAAAGTCGATTTCAATGCCGTCACTATATCAGTCTTAGAGAAACGCAACACTCCATCCTGGGCGTAATCCTTGAAATTGATATTCATGGTGGGATGACGGTAGTGGTTGCGCCAGAGGGTGGTGCCCTTGTCGCGCACGCTGACATGTATCTTCTCCGGAAGGTCGCTGATGAAGGTCACGGAGTCCGGGACATTGGTTATGGCGATTCTTACGTTGAACGAATCCTGGGCACTGTCATTCAGAGCCAGGATAATCCAGAAGAGAGTCGACACACCCACAAAAATAAGAAACAGCACAGTGTTATGAAAACCCGAGGTAGCCTTGAGTTTACGCCATCTTTCAATCCATGTTCCGAATCTATTTCCCATATGGAATAATTTTGCGGGTGTTATTAAAAACAATAGCCGGACCATCCCATCTGGCGGCCGGCTATCATGTTATTCTATCCTGTGATTATTTTTTGTTGTTGGCCGCAGGGTCGCCGGCAGGATAAACCGAAGTCTTATCCACCTTTATTGTCACGCCCGGAGCCACCTCCATAATCACAACAGTGTCGGTAATCTCCTTGATTTTGCCATGTATGCCACCGGCTGTGATAACCTTGTCGCCATTCTGCATGGCCTCGCGAGCCTTCTTTATCTCCTTCTGCTTCTTGTTCTGCGGACGGATCATGAAGAAATAGAAGATTACGATCATGGCTACGATCATAAGCATGCCTCCCATACCGCCACCATCGGCAGCTGCCTGAAGCAGGATTGAATTAAGCATATTCATCTTATTTTAGTGTGTTATTGTTTTTTCTGTTGGTATCAATTATTTGTTGAGTTTCCCCTCCTCCCTGAGCTTGTTGATTATCGACGAGAGCAGACCGTTGACAAAGGCGCCGCTCTTCGAAGTGCTGTAGCTCTTGGCAAGCTCGATATACTCGTTGATGCTCACCAGCAGCGGGATTTTCGGGAAATTAAGTATCTCGGAGATAGCTGTCATTGTAATGACGACATCCATAAAGGCGAGGCGGTCGGTATCCCACTCCTTGCTGTCGACAAATGAGTCGATATAACGGCGGTAGACATCCTTGTTTCTCACAACATCGCCGAAGAGTATGCGGCCGAATGAGGCATCCTCATTATCCTTATACATCGGCAGAACAGGATTCTCATTCTCACCTACCTCCTCGAAACGCTTGAAGGTCTTGAGCACGAAGGTTCCGATAATCTCAAGGTCGTCGTTCCAGAACACTGACTGATTCTCCAGAGTCTCGAGAAATTCCTCATTGTGGAAGATAATCTGCTTGAACACGAGGCGCCAGAATTCGGCGTCAGCCTGGAAGTCGGTAGCGGGGAAATCCATATAGTCGGCATAGAGGTCTGACTCCATGATGGCTTTCAGCAATGCCTCCACCATCTGACGGTCTTCAGTAAGCCATGAGAGCTTCTTTGTCTCGACATACTCCACCACATCCTCATTCGAGGCAATGGCAGCCACCAGTCCATTCTCCACAAACCGCAGATTCGGGTTAAGATCCTCATCAGTGGGCACGTACTTGTGACGGTTCTCCTCAAGCTGCTCATTTCTGAGTTTCACAATCTCCACCGGAAGGGTGAGAAGGCGGAAATAGAGCTCGCGGGCCTTCTCCATGCTCATGGCAAGCGTGCGCAGGGCATCGTCGATGTTGTCGCGTGACGCATAGAAGTTCTTGAATGTCTCCTCGAACATTCCCTTCATACGCTCCACTCCACGTATGGTGTAATTTTCACGGGTGGATATCACTCTGTTAAGCGCAGGATTGGGAAGAATGATGATATTCATTATCTTCTCCCAGATCTGGTCATCCTCACCATTCTCTGTGTTGCCGCTCTTCACGTAGTTCTTATACAACGCGCTCTCACGGATCTCATCGGCGAGCTGGCTTATGAGCGAATTGAAGGGGAACAGGTCGTGACGATACTTCATCTCAAGCGACTTGATCTTGTCATCGGCGAGAATCTTCTTTATGAAGCGTGTGTCGGCCAAAGGCTTATATCCTCCCCTCTTCTCGTTATTGTCTGCCAGACGCACCATCAGCATCAGCAGGTCAAGGTAGAGACTGTAGGCGAATCTCTTCTCCTTGGTCGGGGCCGACGGCTGCGACTCCAGCATAAAATGGTTCTCAATCAATAAGTATGAATAAAGAAGTTGTATAACCTTTATTCTTATCAACACACGATTTATCATAACTCTTTATGGTCAATCTGTTTACTTTTCTCTTTCTACTTTTTCGTCTTGCAAAATTACTCCAAAAGAATAATAAATACAAATTATAAGGGCTTTTTATGCCGGC
>CANPMT010000036.1 GCA_947575235.1 uncultured Porphyromonadaceae bacterium | reverse complement strand
TTTGAGGGGGTAGTGGCCGTTAGGCTGTGTGAGTTCGAGTCTCATCTTGGACACCTGAAGAGTCTTCAGATACTTGATTGCAAGTGTCTGAAGACTCTTTTTTCGTATCATCGCAATCTTTTGCTTCTCCGCGCACCCTTCTCATGGATGGTCTGCGACGCATGGCGCGATGGATTAATAAAGAGATAAAGTGCTGAAACTTATACAATCGGGAGCGGCTCTCAGTTTCCGTCAGCGGCTGATGCTGACGGCCCAATTGTCGTGGCCTGCCATAGTCGCGCAGCTTTCGAGCATTATGATGCAATACATAGATGCGGCTATGGTGGGTAGATTGGGAGCTGATGACAGTGCGTCAGTAGGCCTGGTATCCACCAGCCTTTGGCTATTCTGGGGACTGTGTTCAGCTGCGATGGTCGGTTTTTCGGTACAGGTGGCACACCGTATCGGGGCCGCTGATTATTCCGGAGCACGTAATGTGCTCAGACAGGGTATATCGGGGGCTCTCCTGTTCGGCATTCTTATGGGAGTCATCGGTATCTCCATAGCATGGGAATTGCCCGGTTGGCTCGGAGGCACGGAGGCCGTCAATCAGAAAGCGTCGGTCTATTTCCTTGTCTTTGTGGCAGCTTTGCCGGTTCTGACGCTCAATTATCTGGGGAGTGCCGTGCTGAGGGCTTCCGGGAATATGAAGATAGCCGGAGCTCTCAATGTGATGATGTGCGCACTTGATGTGGTGTTCAACTATTTCCTTATTTTCCCGACCGGACACATGGATGTCGGTGGCCTGCAGATAATGATACCTGGAGCCGGGTTGGGAGTGTTGGGAGCTGCCTTAGGTACGGTATGTGCCGAGATGGTTACGGCCGGAGCTGTGATGTGGTGGGCATGCCGAAGGACTCCCGAACTTGCCCTTTGGGGTAAATATGCAACTGGTGAGCCTAACGGCGGGAGAAAGTTTCTTCCGACGGGTAATGTCTTGCGCAACGCGCTGAAGGTGTCGGCACCCATGACACTTGAGCACGGTGTGATTTGCGGTGCCCAGATTATGGTGACAGTGATTGTGGCGCCGTTGGGAGTGATGGCGATAGCCGCCAACTCGTTTGCCGTGACGGCAGAGGCGTTGTGCTATATGCCCGGGTATGGTATCGCGGATGCGGCCACTACGCTTGTCGGGCAGAGCTACGGAGCGAAGCGGAAAGACCTTGCCCGGCAGTTCGGTTATCTGACCGTAGGCTTGGGAATGGTAGTGATGTCAGTGATGGGAGTGATAATGTGGATAGGGGCTCCGTGGGTTATGGAACTGCTGTCGCCTGTTGAGGATATCCAGCTTTTGGGAATGTCGGCATTGCGGATTGAGGCGTGGGCCGAACCGATGTTTGCTGCTTCGATAGTGGCTTACGGTGTGATGGTAGGTGTAGGCGACACGATAATTCCGGCGGTGATGAATTTCTCAAGTATCTGGCTTGTGCGGCTACCCATAGCGGCATTGCTTGCTCCGGTGATGGGACTTAATGGGGTTTGGGTTGCGATGTGTATCGAGCTATGTTTCAGAGGCGGCATATTCCTCTGGCGTCTCCTTAGCGGCAGCTGGCTCAAACACGGCCTGAAGATCCAAGAGGCTGATGATTTAAAATGAAGTATAGCCCTATTCAATAATTACGTATTTCCATAAGTATTAATCAGCAGTCCCGGATAAGGGGACTGTTGATTTATCGTGTTGTATTGAAAAATATATTTGTATTATAGTTTGGTTTATAAAATAAATATATTTAACTTTGCAGCATGAAACATGGACCTGACACCCATATTATTGCAGCTAATGCAATGAGAGGCAGCCGTATATCAGCCCTAATGACAATCATGGCATTGCACTGTTGCAATGCTATGGTTGGGCATGCGCAGACAGGATACAGCAAATTTTTCCACTACATTACAAGAGATTGTTGTCAAAGCTCCTGAAACAGCCAGGTCGGGTAATAAGGATACATATTATCCGACTGACGAACTAAGGGAATCCATGTCGACATCAACGCAACTGTTGGCAGGGTTGCAGATAGCGGATTTGATTGTAAATCCGGCTACGGGAGATATTGCAATTTCGGGAGGAGGTAAACTCTCGATAAGGATAAATGGCAGGCCCGCATCAAATACCGACCTCATGGCTATATCTTCAAAAGATATTACAAAAGTTGAGTACGTGTCAAATCCCGGGGTTAGGTATGGAGATGTGGCTGCAGTGCTGAACATCTCGGTAAAAAGAAAAAATGAAGGTTATGGCGTCATGCTGAATCTGCTTCAGTCTCCAAATCGTGGCTGGGGTGACTATACCCTTGGCTTGAAATATACCACAGGTCGCAGCGAATGGAGTGCCGACTATCATTCCAACCCGATGTGGCATATGGAATGCTATCGGGATAACGTAGAGAGAATTGATTTAGGTAGTGAGGGGGAGGTAGAGCGACGGGAGCGAGGAATAAAAACGCCGAACAGAATGGTGACACACAGGGGATCGCTACAGTATTCATACGCTAATAAGTCTTCACTTCTGTTTAATATCCAGGCAAGACTGCTTCGTCAGAATGACCGGTATGCCTCCACCGGCAGTATCACCACTGATTTCAATGGATTTTTTTCTGAAGGAGTTGAAACAGAGATCGCTCCCTATACATCATGGCAGGGAGACCTTGACCTATATCTTCATTGGAAGATTAATAATCGCAACAAAGTATATTTCAATGTCGTGCCATCGATTCTGTATTCAAACAGCGAGCGGATATATGAAAGTGACGGTATCTCAATTGATAACCGGATCAAGACGAAAGGATATAGCCTGCTGGCAGAAGCATTGTGGGAAGGACGTATCGGCAGAGGAACCCTCACTGCTGGATTTCGAGAATCGCTACGGAATGCAGAAGCGGATTATCAGATGGCCGATGCTTTGTTCATAGACCATAGTTCCGAAAGCCACTGCTTTGCAGAATGGAATGAAAGTGTAGGGAATTTCCGTTACATTATGGGTATAGACGCTTCACTGTTCAATCTTTCTTCTCCGGTCGCAAAGAGTTATTTCAATATTGTACCCAAAGTGTTCATACGCTACTCACCATTTTCATGGGGAGGTGTGAGTCTTGCTTTGGATGGCAACGTAGTGAATCCAACTGTTACGCAACTGAATCCTACCCGCGAACAGATCGACAGATACCAATATTCTGAAGGAGATATAGGGCTCATTCCGTATAGGATATATAAATCGACCCTGGAGTTTGATTTTAATGTAAAGGGGATACACGGAAAAATGTCGTTTACCGATAAGTATGCCCACCGTCCAGTAATGGGAGGTAAAGACCTTGAAGAAGAGAGAATCATTCAAAGCTATTATAATTCCGGATTCAACAACGACTTTATAATCAAAGGAGAAATCAGGATGCCGGTATTTATTAGAAGTCTGACATTGAGCATAGAGGGGGGCTGGCATATGATGACGAGTGAGGGTGTGAATTACCGTCATCAATACTCACAGGCATTCATCAACGCGCAACTGATGTTAATGGTTGGTAAGTGGTGGTTTATGGTAAAATACAACAATGCCTACAATGAATTATGGGGCGAGATGATAAGTAGCGTGAACAATAACCTGCTTAATCTCGGTGTGGGTTACCGCTACAGAGATGTCACTTTCATGGCAGGAATTGTCAACCCCGTTGGGAATGTCAGCCTTAAAAGCCGCGACTTATCGCAGTTGGCCGGATATGAGCGCACCTATCATGCTGCCTCGACCAACTGTCTTGCATGGGTTGGGATTACCCTTAACTTTTATAAAGGTAAAAAGAGAGTAGCCACTCAAAAGAAACTTGATAACACAACAATATACGAAACTATTAAAAACGTACAGAAATGAAAAGACAACTCATTGTTATCGGTGCCCTTCTTCTGGCAAGCGGTGCATTTGCCGAAGACGGCGGTAAAACCTCAGAGATCAGGTTCGCAGAACTCCCTTTTGCTGAAGGAAGACTGTTTGTATCCGCGACATGCGGAGACACTACGGTTCTCGCAAAAGCTCAGGAGATAGAGGAAGAGACCCTTATAATCCCGGCCGACCTTTCCTCATGTTACGGCAAGGAGGTCCAAGTTCAGGCCTTTCAGGATCTGAACGGAAACAACACACTCGACTTCGACGGATATGGCCGTCCGACAGAGCCATGTCTCCAGACGGTGATCACGCCCGACGCTGAAACAACTGTCATAGACCTGCAACTGGTGCAATACTGAGTTTGCCCGCAGAGGAACTTCTTAAAATTAGTTGGCGAAATATCTTTATATCGCCAACTAATTTGTAATTTTGCATCTGTTTAGAAACGTGAGATGAAATGTATCCCAAGGAAAGTCTTGATATAATAGCGAAGATGATGAACGACACGCGCCATAATGTGATGCGCGGCGCCGTGATTCCGTTGCTGGCATGGGGCTGGACCTCATTTGCTGTTTCATTATTGGTGTGGGCAGGATTGTGGATTACAGAAAATGCCAACTGGAACTTCGTGTGGTTCCTGATTCCATTCATAGGGATGCCGGTGCTACGTCGGTTGAAACCGGCAGGCCATGAGGTCACTACAGCAATATCCAGATCTTTGGTGGTGATATGGAAGATGTTGACGGTACTGATAGTGGTATTCTCTCTCACCTCATTCTTTGTCATGTATAACGTGTTGTCGTTCATACTTCTCATATTGGCTATCGGCTCATTTATCACAGGTGAGCTTATCCGCTATCCGTTTCTTAAATATAGTTCAGTTTCCGGTTTTCTGTTCGCCGCGTCAATGTGGTGGGTGACTGGACTTCCACAGATACTGATATTTGCAATTTCGATGGTCACGATGATGATTATCCCGGCATACAAAATCAAACAGGAATTACAGAAAGAGAACAATGATAGAGCTTAATCCCATAATACATTCCCAACTACGGTTGTCTATTCTCTCTATATTAATGAGTGTGGAGGAGGCAGACTTCATGTATATGAAACAGAAGACCGAGGCCACGATGGGCAACCTCAGTGTGCAGATTACAAAACTTGAGGAGGCCGGCTATATATCGGTGGAGAAAACATTTCAAGGGAAACGTCCCCGAACTGTCTGCCGCATGACGGACGCGGGTCGACAGGCTTTCCTGGCATACGTAGAGGCCCTCAAGGAATATGTCGCCCCATATATATCTGCTGACAATCAATCCACACAGCACCAGACCGGAGGTGCTCTTGCATGTGATTTATAATGGGGTAAAGGAGGGCGCAACTCTCAAAGCCCTTGTTTTGTCGCAGGGAAATCCCGTTTTGTCTCAAAATTCGGAGTCAAGACGGGATAAGCAGTAATTTTGCGGCATAATATTTGACGATTACCCGGAAATGAATGATTAATATGAGGACTGTACTGAAATATCTGTTGCTTACCATAGCGTTCATGTTTCTCTCATCGGGGGTGCTTGTATCAGGCTTCCTTGATGTATATGACTCTGTGGGGTACAGTATATTCTGGCTGCTTCTCCCGATGACATTGCTGTTTATAACAGCTGTGGTGATAAATGACAGTATACTGATTCCAAAGTTGCTCTTGAAAAACCGCTACGGAAAGTACTGCCTCGGAGTGTTCGGCGTCATCTATCTGTTGAGCTTTGTATCGCTATATCTGGAATACTTTACGAGGCATTCCCTCGGGCTGCCAATGAGAATATCCGACTATTCCAGTGGTTGGATTATAGCAGATATGTTAGGCAACAGTCTGTTGCTGGCGATGATGCTCTTCGGACTCGGCTTATTGCACTTGTTCAACCGATGGAAAGATGAGGTAAAGAAAGAGAAGAGACTCTCGGATAAACTTGAATCATATATATCTGCCGTTAATAAACGCCTGAATCTGTCAGTAATTCTTGATAAACTTGAACATATTTCAGCCGCCGTCATCAACTCGCCTGATGTCACTGCAATAGAGATAAGGGATTTGTCAAACTATCTGCGCGAGCAATTATATGAACTGCCGGAACCTCCGGTTATTGACACGGAGGAATCTCTCCCCACAAGTCATTCCTCTATTGCCGATTGGTTGATTTCAAAGCGGTACCGTATTGCACGTCATCTCATCTTCCTCTCCATTCTCGTAATCATATCATGCGGTGCATTCTTTGATACTCCCGATAATCCGCAATTTACATCCGACCGGTTGCTCGGAGTCCTGTCAATGTTCGGACTTTTGGTATTCATAGCCTATGTAAATATTCTCTGGTTGTTTCCGAGGTTCATGAAGCGCGGCAATGTCAAACGGTATACACTATCTGTGGCACTGCTGTTAGGTGTCATTGTAGCTCCGATGATTATCCTGCAGATATTGACCTACGATCCTAATGTCTACAGCAAGCCGGTTCCGGCTATAATCGCGGTGATCTCAACTGTCGGCTCTGTGTTGACATTGTTTCTTTTCATAGGCGGGATAAGTTCAGCGCTTATGCTGCAGGACTGGATGGAGACAAATCACCGGATGGCATTCCTGAAAGCCGAGTCAATGCGTCAGAAATATGCGTGGCTGCGCAAGCAGATCAATCCCCATTTTCTCTTTAATGTGCTCAATAACATCGGAATCTGTGCATATGATGACCCCGGATTAACGGCCAGACTCTTGGGTGACCTGCAACATTTGCTGAAGTATCAGTTGCTTGACCTGCGTAAGGAGAGAACCACATTGAAAGAGGAATGTGCGTTCATAAGCAGTTACTTTGTATTGGAGACTACCCGGCGCGACCGATTCGATTACACATTGGAGTGTGATGCTCCGGGTGATATAAGCGTCCCTACGCTACTGTTCATCCCCTTTGTGGAGAATGCGGTGAAATATTCATCAACGGCCACAGGTGAAGCAGGTGTCGGGGTAGTCTTCACGACAGAAAACCGTAACCTCAGATTTATATGTAAAAATCGCTATGACGCCGGCAAAATCAGGCAGATGAAGAGAGGGGGCATAGGTGTCGATAACACCATCCAGAGATTGAAGTATATCTACAGCGATGACTTTGATTACAATGTGATGAATGATGGCAAAACTTATACAGTTGATTTGAAAATTCCTTTTACATGAAGTGTATAATAATAGATGATGAACCGATGGCCCGGAAAGGGATGAAACGGTTGGTTGAGCGTAGAGCGGAATTGCAGCTATCCGCTATGTTTGACAGCGCCGAGAGTGCGGAAGAGTGGCTCGCTGAAAATGACGTTGACCTGATATTTCTCGACATCGAGATGCCCGGAATCAACGGAATTGAATTTGCGAGGAGGTTACCTGCGAGCACTATGGTGGTGTTCACAACTGCCTATACCGACTATGCGGTGGATGGTTTTGAGGTGGATGCTCTTGATTATCTTGTCAAACCAATCGACCCGGACCGTTTCAACAGGGCTGTTGACCGTGCCATCTCCTATAAAGCGATAGTGGATGAGGCAAAGGCTGAGACTGCAGATTCTACCGTTGATTTCATAATAGTGAAAGCTGACCGGAAATATGTGCGTGTAAAACTGGATAACATACTCTACGTTGAGGGTTTGAAGGATTATGTGATAATTCATCAGACTGACAAAAGAGTCGTAACGCGAATGACAGTGAAAGCCATGGAGGATACACTTCCCGGTAAAAAATTCATGCGCGTCAACAAGTCATATATTGTCAACAGAGAGAAGATAGATGCTTTTGACAATAATGACATAAATATCGGAACAACAGAAATATCCATCGGTATATCATATCGGGATAGTGTGCTTGCCGAACTTCTGAAAGGTTGACAGGAGTTGTCGATTCCTTTGACAATATAGGCTTTGGCGTTGTTAATGTCGCAAATAACTACAATAAATCTTACACTGAAGAATGAAAAAGATTCTTAAACAAATCGGATGGTTGATTGCCATCATAGCCGGCATCGCAATATTGACATTGCTTTTTACCGGCTTAATCCAGACAGGGATGGAATTCTTTGCTGAAAGGAATGGGATAGTTCTTACTGAAAGTACTCTGTATGGGGTCAGCGGTACTCTCGGGTCAGGATTGGCAGCTATTGTCATTTGGTTTATAATCCGCTATGCCAAGCGACTGGATTTCTATCATTGTCCCAATCCGTCAGATTCAACATGGACAGCAGTATTCATCCTGTTTATAATAGCTGTATGTAGAATTGTTTTGCCGGGGATATGGGCATATGCGTCCTATGCACTTGGTGTGGAGGCTGCCCTTGTGGGTAATGCGCCTGATGAGTCAATCTGGCAGATGATATTGTTTGGTGTGATTCTCGCTCCTGTGCTTGAGGAGCTGCTCTTTCGCAAAGACATATTCTCACTTCTGAATATGCGTTTCTCGCTGTTTTGGAGCGTAGGATTTTCAGCACTTCTCTTTGCTGCAATTCACGGTTACAGTGCCGAGGGTTTTGTGTCATGTCTGATAGCCGGGATTCTGTTTGCCGTCCTAATGGCACGCACGGGCAAACTCATGCCGTGTGTCATCGCCCACATACTCTGCAATCTTGAGTCATTCTATTACAATACAACGGAATCGACAAATCCTATTATCATAACACTAAACGGTCACAGCACCTACAATGTGTATATTTTTGCCTTTGCGTTAATCGGGAGTGTGGTATGTGGTGTCTATCTCTGGGATAAACGCGAAATCAAAAAATTATCAAGCAGTTCATTAAGTTGATGAAAATATACCTTTTAGGGTGTATTGTAAATGCTATCAAGAGAAAATATACCTTTATGGGTGTAATTTGAATTAAATTTATTATATTTGCACCCAAAAGGGTATATTATGACTCGATTATCTTTCGATAGCAAAAAGAGGTTATGTATACGAATTTGACCTTGTGGAGATTGTCAATGCAAAGTGCCACTTGCCATGGCTGCGCCAAAGGCAGGAAATCATGCTATTCTTGTCCGAAAAATGTGTAAGCGTAAAATTTTGAATAAAAAAGTATATCGAATATATTTTAGTATTCAAATTTTTACTATCTTTGCATCGTGAAAAATCCATTGGAACAATTAGGAAACATACCTGTCACTGCTGTTACCTTAGAATCTCTCTATCCTCATATTAAAGGTGGCAATCAGAAAATCAGGTTGCTTGAGCGCGATAAACTAATCATTCGGCTCAAGAGGGGTCTTTATGTGTGTAGCCCCAATATTACTGGGATTGCTTTGTCGACAGAATTGATTGCTAACCATCTCTATACTCCATCGTATGTCTCCATGTCATCGGCTATGCGTTATTATGGATTAATTCCTGAAGAGGTCTATGTCATGCAGTCTATGACGCTGAAGCACTCCCGTGATTTTGATACACCCATTGGCAGATTTGAATATACCTATATTTCCAAGGATGCGTTTTCAGTTGGCTTATCAAGTGTCAAGAAAAATGAGTATGCCTTTGTAATTGCCACTCCAGAGAAGGCGTTGTGCGATTTGATTGCAAACTCTCCGGGAGTGAATCTTCGTTATCCAAAAGATGCGGCTCATTATTTGGAGGAAGATATTAGAATGGAGTTGAGTGATTTCAAGCAAATGAATCCCGCAATTTTGGAAGCATACGTGAAAGTAGGCAAAAAGGCTGAATCAGTCCGGACATTATTAAAATTATTGAAGCAATGAAGAATGATATATATGACAGTATGCTATCTGCATACGATTTATCTACAGAGCAGCAGAAGCGGAATGCAACTTTTGAGGTCAATCAGCAGGTAATACTTGCCGGACTTCACAACGGTGGATTCTTCGATGTGGCATCGTTTTATGGTGGCACTTGTCTGAGAATATTCCATGGACTTCAACGATTCTCGGAAGATATGGATTTTTCTCTTCTGACACAGGATGAAAATTTTGATTTCACTAAATATTTCCAACCGATCATTGATGAATTTGCCATTGTGGGTCGGGAAGTGGAGATAACAAAGAAGGACAAGAAGAGTTTTGGGAAAGTCGAATCTGCTTTTCTGAAAGACACCACTGATGTGTATGATGTCTCTTTCCAGACTGATAAATCCATCAAGATAAAGATTGAGGTTGATACACATCCACCGTTGAATTTTCGAACTGAGCAGAAACTATTGTTGCAGCCACACTCTTTTATGACGCGTTGTTTTACACTGCCGGATTTATTTGCCGGTAAAATGCACGCATTGGTCTATCGTGCATGGAAGAATCGTGTGAAAGGGCGTGATTGGTACGACTTTGAGTGGTATGTCCGTCATAATGTGCCACTGGGCTTTAATCATCTTGCCGAGCGAGTTTTGCAGTTTAACAATGAAGTTCTCGACAAGAATTCATTTATTCTCCGATTGAAAGAAAAACTGATGTCGGCAAACATGAATCAGGTAAAGAATGACATCCTGCCTTTTGTGAAAAATCCTCGCGAACTGGATATTTGGTCAAATGATTATTTTGTTCAGCTTGCAGATATGGTGAAGTTTGAATGATAAGGCGATGAAGATACAATATTGTTTGGATTTGCACATGGAATTTAGATAATGGAAGCATACTCATCGGAGAAGAATACACCAGAGAGAAAATATACCTTTATGGGTGTAATTTGAATTAAATTTATTATATTTGCACCCAAAAGGGTATATTATGACTCGATTAGCACAATATATAAAGTCAAAACGTAAGGAATTTGGACTTACACAGGTGGATTTGTCTCTGAAATCAGGAGTAGGTCTGCGATTTGTTCGTGAAATGGAGCAAGGGAAGAAAACATTGCGTCTTGATAAGGTAAATCAGGTGTTGGCGTTATTTGGTGCGGAAATGACACCTGCAAAAATTACTGAATCATGAAGCGGGCTAAAGTATTTGTAGGCACTTCCTTTGCCGGAGTTTTGTCAGAAAATGATACTGGATACGAGTTTTACTATGTCTCAGCATATCTTTCTTCTGAGAATGCTGAAGCAGTAAGTTTAACTTTGCCATTGTCAAATAAACCATATAAAAGCAATGTATTGTTTCCATTCTTTGACGGCCTTATTCCAGAAGGATGGCTGTTGGATATTGCTGAACAGAGTTGGAAAATTACTGCGAGCGATAGATTTTCGTTACTCCTTGCCTGCTGTAAGGATTGCATCGGAAATGTTAGTGTGATACCATTTGTTGGAAAGGAGGATGATAATGTGTAAGTGTCTCTATTGTTACAGGCCTATGAAAGAAGGCGAAGGTAATTATCATAAAAGTTGCGCACGTAAGATATTTGAATCGTCCGATGCTCCGACACTACCTTATACCCGTGAGAATATAAGTGAACTGGCTCGGCAAATTGTAACTGCGAGCACCACAGTAACAGGTGTTCAGGCAAAACTTTCACTTGATATAGCCCGAGATGGAAAGAATGGACCACAGCGATTTACCATTGTAGGTTTGTGGGGACGCTTTATTCTTAAACCACAAACAGATCGCTTCTCCAATTTACCCGAAAATGAAGATTTGACCATGCACTTGGCTGAAGCAGCCGGGATAAAGACCGTTCCTCACTCTCTGATTAGATTCGCTGACGGAGAGTTGTGTTACATAACTCGAAGGGTAGATCGCACAAAGGTGGGTGACAAGATTGCTATGGAGGATATGTGTCAGTTGTCTGGACGATTGACAGAGGATAAATACAAAGGGTCGTATGAGCGTATCGCAAAAATGATACATCAATATTCGTCGGCCCCGCTGTTGGATGTAATCAACTTTTGGGAAATAGTCGTTTTCTCATGGTTGACCGGAAATGCTGATATGCACTTGAAAAATTTCTCGCTTTTCAAACCAAAGGAGGCCTATATGTTGATCCCTGCGTATGATTTGCTTTCCACGGCTATAGTTATGCCAGAGGATGATGAGGAACTGGCGCTCACACTCAATGGCAAGAAGAAAAAGATAAAACGAACAGACTTTGAGAAAGCCATGCGTGATAATGGCATGGACCAGAAGTCAATCATCAATCTTTTTAATAAGTTTGAGAAAATATTGCCAAAATGGTTCTCAATTATCGAAGAATCTTTCTTACCGGTTAATAAACAGAAGGAATATAGGGATTTGATTGAACGAATGTTTGAACGATTGTTTGTTCCTTTAAAAGATTCTTAAGAGAAACAGCCGTACCTAAAGATAATTATAAATTGTTATGGAAAATTATACCCTTTAGGGTGTATTATAAATACTGTCGAGAGAAATTATACCTTTATGGGTGTAATTTGAATTAAATTTATTATATTTGCACCCAAAAGGGTATATTATGACTTGCTTATCACAAAATTACAATTCCAAATTATATAAATTTCATGCTGCAGCTCTGAGGACACATCAAATAAACTTTCCAATATTGGAAAGTTTTATTAACTTTGCCTTTATAAAAGATTTGTTGTTATGAAGAAAGAGATAGAGACCACCCTCGGCACTCTTATAAGGATGGAGAGAAAGAAAGCCGGCTTAACTCAAGCTCAATTAGGTAAGCGAATTGGCTTAGGGGAGGCGCGTGTTTCAAAAATTGAGAATGGAGCACCTATAACTCCAGAGGTTGCAGACTTTATTTTAGGTAAAATGGGGTCAGAGTTGCAGCTTAAGGTAGTGAATAAAGAGAATGATGCATCTTCGTTATCATTTTTGATGTCAGTGATTTATCATTATTCAAAAATCAAAGGAATTTCACTCGACAGAGCTTTCCGATATCTGAAAACTTTCAAAGGTCTTGAGTATCTTAATAGATTTAAAGAGATTGAGCGCACACTTTCATATGAGGAGATTGCTGATAACCTGTCCATAATCTGTACAAGAAATGGAGGAGTTCTTTAAGAAGTATGAGACTTTATCATGGTAGTTATTGCAAAATCACTAAGGTAGATCTGCGACAATGCAGGCTGTATAAGGATTTTGGAGCCGGCTTCTACCTTACTCCTGATTTTGGAAGGGCTGTAACAATGGCTAACAGAAGTGTGATACTAAATGATCAAGGAACACCTGAAGTCAATCCCTTTTTATTCTATAAATCCAAATGTCCTCCGGATCTGAGAATTAGGGAGTTTAAGTGTAGCAACTGGGAGTGGGTGGAGTTTGTTATGAAGAATAGAGACAAGTCTTTCTCTCCTCCATATGATCATGGGTACGACATTGTTATAGGACCTGTTGCTGATTCAAACGTAGATGCTGAGATCGCAGCATATAAAAATGAATATGGCACTCGATATCTTGCCCCAGATAACCTTAGAGTATTAGCTCAGCGGTTAAAGTATACAGGCAAATATTTACAGTACTGTTTTTGTACAGAGAGGGCTTTAGAGCAACTTATTAAAGACTAAAAGAAAAAAGAATGGATAGAACTATTGAGACACTACTGACAAACCTTGTAATTCGTGTTGCAAGGCATTTTAACCTTGACCAGATTGATGCCATAGCCGCTGTGGCTCAGTCAAGAGTAGCTAATGATTTAAGTGAGAATGGGAATCCTGATAATCTTACAATAGATCAATTGTGCGATAAAGTATATGGAGAGATAGCGAATGGGTTATGAAGTATTAGTTAATAGCTTTATTTTGCTTGCAGGTTTCTTTTCTTGCGAGGTAAGAGCCAACGCTGATATGGATGTGGCTAAATGTGAGGGCATTCATCTTTCAGGTTCAGAAAAGCAGTTACAGAACGATGAAGACGTTAGTCTGATTAAATGTGTCTACGCCAAGTGTGTATTTGCAACAGATACTTCCGGTGATAATAATCCTGCTGATTATTTCACTTCAAGAGCCTTGAAAAAACTTCAGGATGACTATGAATTTGATTGTGATGATGGCTCATGCTACGCATATTATGCGTTGAGAACAGAAAAGCAGGATTCCAAACCTGGGGCGGAAGATGTATCATACATTTACAGCATAGACCCTATTGGAGATGGATGGTATGCTGTATCGTACTTAGATATGGGATGGTCAGGTATGACGCGTATAAAAATAGTTGATGGCAAAGTAGATGACTACAGGTGTTCGGAGTAAAAGCATGAGACAGTATTGGATGGTATGTCCTTAAGCACCGGCAGATAAGAGGGGAATGTTAAATAAATGTTAAATTATGTTATGGTTTTTTATTATGAAAATTATGTGTTATATTTGCTTGTAAATTGATGAAAGTGTGATTATATTGTAAGATTTGCCAAGGAATCTTGTAACTGGAATCAGATATTATGGTATTGTGGCTCGTTCATCAGATTCGATTGTTTAACCTATAATTTTTGACAGGTCATGAAAAGATTGCTTCATGTAGTTGCCATGGCGGGGATAGCTTTCGGGGCTCTCCCGATGTATGGTGCGCCGGGTTTGCCGGTGAAGAATGTGGTGTCGAGCGGATGTCTTGACCCCGGGAACGAGTTGGATGACAAGCAGCGTGCTGTGGAGCTTGAGGATTATGCCTCAATCGATATGAGCCTTTCAGGAAATACACTTGCAGTGGGGCTTAATGCCTGGGAGTATAACTGCGGTCTAAATGCGTTCAATCCCTCTGTGAGCGTTGAGAATGGTGTGATGACAGTCGCTCTGAAGGCTGATATATCACCTGTGTGGTGTCTCTGCCATTTCAATTTCTCTTTCGAGACAGAGAATGTGGCGGAATCAAAATATCTGGTGCGTGTATTGCCAAATGACTCTGAGGAGGATGTGCGTCTGTTTGAGGCGGATCTTCGCGAGGGTTCGTCAATACATCTCGATGAGGAGGCGACTTTGCCCGGTTCTCTGTTCAACGAAAACACTGAATGGGTCTACTATAATGAGAACAGTGCGGGTAAACGGAATATTTTCCGTCTCCGTTTCATCCCGAATGAGAGTGTGCCCGGGTCCGGAACAATCAGAATGAGCGTTGATGGAGATGACAGTGGCTTTATCGATTTAGCTGATATAATCGAGTGCGCCCCGGGCTCAATCACGGTTATGCCTCTTACAATGACACCGCCTAAGATGCTATGGGAATATGCTCCTCTCTCCGAAACATATGACCTTACTGCGGAGGGGGAGACCCTCACTTCTTATCTGAGAGTGGGAGGTGATATTTCACAGCTTGCGGATGAACCTGCTTTCTTCCGTGATTTCTTCAACCATAGGATGGAGCAGCTCAATGTCGGGAAACTTGAGAGGGTTGACCTTTCTACGATGCCGGTGGTAAAATTCACCTATGACAACGGATATGAGTGGATTCAGGGGATCGGCTCGGTGTCGGAATCGCTCCCTAATTCGTTGATTTATCCTGTCTATTCAGGTAAGTTTGATCCTCAGACCATGACACGCCTGATGTATGTGCAGGATACCGCAACGGGAGAGATAATCTATGGGTCGGCTAAACTTGATCCCTCATGGGTGCCGGCTGGTGTGCCGGCTGTGGCTCAACAACCAATACTTGAGGTTACCGATAAGGAGGCTACCTGCAGGATGGCCGGAGCAATCAGGATTGAGGTTTATTCAATCGGCGGATTACGTCTACTCTCAGTTGACGGTGAGGATGGTGTGACAGTAGGTTTCGGCTCACTTGCACCTGGCAATTATCTCCTTAAGGTGGAGGGTGAAACGGAATCTCTCACAAGAAAGATAATGATAAAATAACATATTAAGCTTAGTGAAACATTTAGAAAAGGGGGGAGACGCATCGTGATGATACGGCTCCCCCCGGTTCTTGATGTGGAAGATATGGGGCTGGTTTCAGGTGTTCTTTAGAATATATTGTATCGTATTATAGAAAATTGGAAATTCCTTAGCTGTTTCCCATGTTTTTAACTGTCGTATTACATCTTCTCTTGTTGTGTTGGCAGCCCAAAGTGCAATAGATTCGATTACATTCTTTCGCTCCTCAACAAGAGAATTGCAATTTAGATTTAAAACTTTTATCTCATCGACAAGATTCTTTTGGTCTTGCGACAATTGATTATAATTGACAATATACTCACTCCAGTCATTATAAGAGCCGTTGGGCAATATTTCTCCAATCAAATTATACTTAAATCTGTCTTGGCATTGAGAATCTGTAATGGAGCCGATAATGACCTTCTCACCTTTTGCTTCTCCACAATGTTGTGATTTTTCCTTTTGGCCTTTCGAAACTATACAACAAGCAAAAATGTTTTTATACTCTAAATCGACTGATCCATCTCCCGGATCCTTGCTTTGCGGGTATAAATGTTCATTATGAGCCCCAGTGCTTTTATTACCCTGATAGTGGTCGATTCGTCTTTGACAATAGCAGCATATATTGTGCTGTTCATGTCTCAAAACCTGATTTAACAATGACTTATCTCGAAACACATTATAGGTGGCAGGCAATCCGGCTGATTGCTGAATTGTCTTAAAATCTTTAATTACATCTGGTTCTGAGCCTTTAGGAATATATATCATAATGCTATCTATTTGAGAATAATGAGTTCATCAAATCCGCTCTTTGCAATTCTGAATGATCTTTCCCTAAATGGGAATTGAGCTTTTCTCTTAACTCCTTAGCCTCATCGGATAGTCCTAAGCCTTGCTGAATTAAAGAATAATATTTTGAAATTAACCCCTTGATGTCGATGGGCATCTCAGATGCTCCCATTTCTCTCAGAATGTAATTCGCATCCTTGCCATATTGTAAAGAGAAATCATAAACTTGATTGTTGTCAACACAAATAATCTTCCCTTTTGAGAGGGAACCAACGACTAATGGTGCATGAGTAGATGCAATGAACTGGACTTTAGGAAAAGCATTACTCAAATCGTTTACAACACGCATCTGCCACTCAGGATGAAGGTGCAGGTCAATCTCATCAATCAAAACCACTCCCGGGGTGAGAAGTGGTGCGTTGTCACCTAAATGAGGATTCAGCAAGTAGCATCTGAAAGCTATCTCCATTACCATGGCGAACATAGACCGAACACCGTCAGACAGCATATGATAAGGCAACTGGCGTGAAGGATTTTTTTGAATCATCACCAATTCCTGAACCTTCATATCAAAGTAGGCATCCTCACAGTCATCCAGACAATTCTTAATGGCTTGTTTCACTGCACTTAGCATAGGAGAGGTTTTCCCGTTCTGTAATTCCCATAGAGTCTCTGTAAACCAAATGTCAAGAAAAAATTTCACATTTGTAAGAGAATCCATTGAGTTATAGTATCCTCTAAGCCTGCTGCCATCGGGTTCGACACCGATGTCTCTCTTCTCTTTCTTGAATCTATCCGTAGAAAAATAAGCAATTAGTGGAATCGTGATTTTGCTTTCGACATCCCTGATAGATTCCTGCATAGCCTTTGATGCCTCAACCATCATCTTGGCATTTTTGGAAGTTGTCTTTCCTCCATTGGTTTCTAAGGATCGATACCATGTAATCTCATTTTCCCCAAGCAAATTTGGGGCGGATTTTTCTTTAAATTCCGGAATGTCTGCGATAGCCCCTAACCTTACAGGATACTGCATCTCAAGTGAGGCCAATCTGACATCATCTTTAGCAATGCTTGGACTGGATATTTTATCTGCAACCTTATCAACTTTTAGGAATAGAGATCCAATCATTATTCTCAAAGCCTCAAGGATAGCAGTTTTACCCATACCATTGATACCAACTATTAGGTTAAACTGAGGATGGAAGCACATACGTGCCTCCTCAAAACAGCGAAAGTTTTTTATGTCCAGAGATTTTACGTTCATAATCCTTTGGATAGGGTTTTAATATGCAAATTTACGGAAAAATGTCTGAATATCCTAAGGGCGCATATGTTTTAACACTTGCTGAGGCGGCGGTTGGTGATGGCGCAAACGCATGAGTCTGACCAGACGTTCTCGGCTGTCTCTACCATGTCGATTATCGTGTAGATGGGAAGTATGATACCCATCATGCCGATATTGGCGCCGATTCCCGACATAAGGGAGAGGGTCAGGAAGTAACAGCCCATCGGCACTCCGGCATTGCCAACTGCCGATATAACCGATATCAGGAGCCATACCAGCATGGTGCCTATGGTGAGAGGCATGCCGTTGTTCTGCATCACGAAGAGCGACGTAACGAGGATGAATGCGGCGCAGCCGTTCATATTGATTGTGGTGCATATGGGGAGCACAAACCGCGCTATCTTCGGTTTCACACCCAAGCGCTGCTCGGCATTCTCCATTGTGACGGGGAGGGTGGCCGCCGAACTTTTTGTGAAGAGGGCCATAAGCACCGCCGGCATCATCTTTCCCAAGGTCTTGACAGGATTGAGGCCTGAGAGGAGAAGGAATATGGGGAGAACGATGAAGAACTGAGTGCAGTTGCCGGCTATGATGACGGCTACATACTTCCCTAAGGAGTCGAACATGACCCCGGCGCCGACCTCGGCGGTGAGCTGTGCGGCGAAGGCCACGATACCCAACGGGAGAGCGGCGATAAGCCAATGTATGAGCATGAACAGAAGTTCCTGCAAGCCTGCCAGACCGTTCATGATTACCTCCTTCGGGCGTGATTCGGGCATCTTGGAGAGGGCTATCCCCACAGCGAAGCATAGCAGCAGCAGTGCCAGGACGTTGCCGTCGAGAAACGGTTTGACGATGTTATCGGGGATGACCGAAGGGATATGGTCGGCATAGGAGAACTCCACTTTATCGCCTACTGACTCCTCCGCTGAGATGGCCGAAGGTGGGAGATTGCCGGGTGCGATGAGCAGATAATAGCCCCATGCCACAGCGGCGGCCGCGAAGGTTGTGAGCAGGGTGTAGGTGAGGGTGGTGCGGAACATTTTTCCCATCTCCTTACCTCCACCTAAGGAGGCGAGGGTGGTTATCACCGCCAATACGATAGTGGGAACGGCCAGCAGTCGGAACAACCGGGTGTAGACTGTGGCAATGAAATTCATGATGGTGTCTACTGCGTCGATTTTGAGCAGACCGACACCCACGCCCACGGCGAGGGCCGCGAGCCAGATGTAAATTTGAGCCTTTTTCATGATTATTTTAATACCCTTTCAGGGTCAGTCAGCTTAGCTTTTTAATACCCTCTCAGACGGTATCCTGCGAGGGTCAGTCAGCCTGAACAGCAATCCTCTCCGGATGTGCTGATTTGATTGAATCAGCCTGCACAGGGTGCAAGACAGTGGCTGATTTAACAAGCGTGCCTACAGGCACCACGGAGGCGCGCTGCTCATGGGTGGAGTTCTGCACGGGGCTGAGGAAGACACTGAGCACCACCGACATGATAATGGCAATGGCAGCGGCAACTTTCGAGAAGGTCTTGCTTATGCGCACATGATAGTAGGTGTTGTCGTGGGCTGATGCTTCTGGCGTGGCCTCTTCCGAAGAGGTGACAGGAGCTGTGGCTTCAGGAACCTCTGCCTCAGCGGCGGAGATATTCACGGGCTGATAACCGAGCATGGAGGCACGCTCAAGATGGGTTCTTGAGGGCTGGAAAGAGAGATTCCCCTCGTCGCCGAGACTGAAACTGCCGATTGAGCCGAAGCGTAGGGAGCCGTTCTCGCGGAGAGTCTCCTTGAGCTGCTCTGATGCGCGGATTATCACCTGCCTGGCCTCATCGAACGAGAAACCGTATTTGCGGCAATATGAATTGGCAAGCAAACCGTCGTCGAGCGAGACAGCCTGGTTGAACATATACATACGGGCCGGAGGTAGAATCATTCCGGATTCCGAATCAACACTGGCAGGGACATCAGACGCTAAAAAAGCGCCGAATCCCGGCAGAATCACGCAGTTATGGCGGAGGAGAAGAAATTCTATATGTCGAAACAGATTGTTCATGATGGGTTACGCTAAAGGCCCTTTCGGGCATTCGTGAGTGCAAAGTTACAAATAATTTTTGAAAGCCGGGCATAACTATGGCAATAATTGCTCGACAAGCTTGGGATCGGCCCCTTTCGAGAGTGCCATTTTCTTGTCGAGCTCTGCCTCCTGATTGCGGAAATTCAGTTTGTGGAGATAGCCGCGCAGCAGGAAGAAGTCGGGGTTCTGGGGATACTTATCCATGGCGGTGCGGATATCCTCGCCGGCCTCGCTGTATTTCTCAAGATTAATCTTGGTCAGGATTATTGAGAAACGGGTGTCGGGATCCTCTTCAATCTTGAGCGACTCGTCATAATATTTCAGGGCGTTGAGGTAATTATTCTCCTTCTCCGCTATCCTGGCCAATCCGTTCATGGCGCCGGCATCGGAGGGGTGATGACGTGAGAGGGTCATGAAGTCTTTCCGGGCACCCTCGGTGTCGTCGGCTGCAAGCAGTAGAAGCCCGCGCATTCTGAGAGGCCATGCCTGTACGGAATCGATGGCGAGGGTGGTGTCGAGGTCGGTCAGAGCCTCGGAGTATCTCCCCATCTGTAGCAGCGTGCGTGCGCGGTTGGTGAAGATTACAGATGACTTCGGAGCAATCGACAGCCCAAGACCATAAGCCTCCAGGGCATCGTCGTAACGGCCGAGGTGAGTGCGCACCACACCTAAATTAGATAGCAGGAGGGAATTGGAGAAATTGGCCGGTTCAAGACGGAGAGCCGAGAGTATGGAGTTCTCGGCGTCAGTCCATAGTTCGCGGCTCATATAATTGTCGGCTGAATCTGCCAGGGCGATATACTCGGGTGAGGAGGCCACTGCGACAGTGTGCGAAGCCATCCCGAGGAGGAGTGCCATTATAATATGTTTCATCTTCATGTCATATAAACGGAAACCGGTGCCCCGTAATTGTACGGGACACCGGTCGGATGTCGGTTTAAAACTGAGATTATTTCTTGTAGTTGGTGATACCCTGGTTGAGGAAACGTTTGTAACCGGGGATATCCTCCTTATATACGAATGCGGGAGCGAGCGGCTTGCCGTTGTTGTCGATGATGACGTGGAAGGGCTGGGCGTTGGCTCCGAACTTCGAGCGCTGCAGATAGCTCCACTTGTCTCCGTAGGTGCGGAGTGTACGGACTGTGCCATCTTTCTCAGTCACCTTGATAGGCTCGGGGAGGGCCTTCTTCTCATCCACCATGAGGGTAATGAGAACGAAGTCGTTGTCGATCGATGCCTTCACCTCGGGGTCGGTCCATACGGCGGCCTCCATCTTGCGGCAGTTCACACAGCCGTAGCCTGAGAAGTCAACGAGAACCGGTTTGCCGAGTTCAGCGGCGAGTCTCATACCCTCCTCATAGTCGTCGACCTGTGCATGAACCTCACCTTCGTAGAGAGAGAAGTCCTGGGTTGAGATCGGGGGTGAGAAGGCGCTGATGCTCTTCAGAGGAGCACCCCAGAGACCGGGGAGCATGTAAACCGCGAAAGCGAACGAGATGCAGGCGAGGAGGAAGCGGGTCACACCTACCTTCTCAAGCTTGTCGTCGTGGGGGAATGTGATCTTGCCGAGGAGGTATACGCCGAGCAGGGCGAAGATTACAATCCAGAGCGAGACGAATACCTCACGGTCGAGTATGCGCCAGCCGTAAGCGAGGTCGGCCACTGAGAGGAACTTCAGGGCGAGAGCAAGCTCAAGGAAACCGAGCACAACCTTCACCGTATTCATCCAGCCACCGCTCTTAGGCATAGACTTGAGCATTGTGGGGAACATTGCGAAGAGGGTGAAGGGGAGAGCCAGAGCCAAAGAGAAGCCGAACATACCGATGGCCGGAGAGATGAAGTTGGATGTGGCGGCGGCCTCTACAAGCAGGGTGCCGATGATCGGGCCTGTGCATGAGAACGATACCAACACCAGGGTGAAGGCCATGAAGAAGATGCTGAGGTAGCCTGTGGTGGAGTCTACCTTGGAGTCCATCTTGTTGGTCCATGATGAAGGGAGGGTAAGCTCGAATCCGCCCATGAACGAGATTGCGAAGAGCACAAGCAGGAGGAAGAACGCGATGTTGAATCCCGCGCTTGTGGCAAGCTCATTGAGAGCCGAGGCTCCGAAGAGCACCGTCACTATGATTCCGAGGGCCACGTAGATCACGATAATCGAGAGGCCATAGATCATTGCGGTGAATACCGATTTGCGACGGTCCTTGTTCTGCTTGAGGAAGAAGCTGACGGTCATAGGTATCATAGGCCATACACAGGGAGTGACAAGGGCCACGAGACCACCGATGAAGCCGGCGATGAAGATATAGAGGATTGAGCGCGACTGCTGGGCAGGGTCGTCAGAGAATACCTGGAGCTCAGCCTCTACGTTCTCCCACCAAGACTGGTCGGCATGGACATTGCTGAGATTGGCGGCCGGCATAAGGGGCGCCTCAGCACTCTGTAGGGAGTCGGTCATAGCGGCGAGCACGGCAGCGCCGTCAGCCTCTTTCGCGTCGGCCTCTTTTGCGGCATCCTCCTTGGCATCGGCTGCGGCAGCCACAGGAGCCTTGCCGGTGAATGAATGTGAGCCGAACAGCTGCACGCAACCGGTGTCGTTGCAGGCCTGACCCTTGATCTCGACATCCACCGAGAAGGTCTTGTCGGTGGGTATGAGTTTCTGGGTGAAGGTGACTGTGCCGGTGTAGAAATGCTGGTCAACCTCAAAAGTGTCGTCAAATTCCTTGATGTACTGCTTGTTTGCAACGGGTTTGCCATCGAGGCGGCAACCTTTCACATCAAAGTAGAACTCAAGTGGATTTGATCCGCCGGGAGGGTTGTCCTGGGAATACATATGGTAGCCGGGAGTCACTGTGGCGGTAGCCTCAACCGCCGGATTGGCGGTATTGTCGCCAACGAGCTTGAAACTCCAGGTCACTGCGTCGGCGGCCATCATCACGGCCACAGTCAGCAGTAGGGAAAGGGTTAGAAAGTATCTTTTCATGATAAGGTTGAATATATGGGATTTGTTAATTCAACTGTTGGTTTTACTCCTGGGAAGTCTCCTCACCGTTATCGGGGGTGTCAGGCTCGTCGGCGGCTATGACATCGACCAATGCAGCCTGCTCCACCTCCTTTGAAGAGGAGTCGAAAACATACACTACAATCTGGCAGTTCTCAGCTTTCCAGCCATCTTTCATGTCGATTTTTGCCGATCCGGTTATGATCTGGCCATTCTCGAACTTTGAGCCGAGTGCCTCACCCCAGTCGCCGTTGAGTGAGCAACGGAGCACATGGTTGTGGGTATAGTTGGGAATGAGAGGCCCGGATGACAGTTGGAATCCTGTGATACCATTCTCCATGAGCCACACCATGACATTGAGCGAACGGTCGACATCGCCGGTGAGGGTGATTGTGTAATCGACCGATCCTGAGTTGCTCTCGGTGTCGAAGTCGGATTTGGCATCGATTGTCATGAAAGCCTCCTGGTTCATGAGCTGAGAGGCCTGCGATGACCAGTCGATGATGGTCTCACTTTTGCGTGTGCCGTTGAAGATGGCGCACGGGAATCCGTCAGGCTTATAGTAAGTATACATCACTTCAGCCTCTTCTGAACGGAAATCGTTGTCCGGCCATGGATCAGTGAAGCCACCGCTCTTGGGATGCATACCCACTGCAATGACCTGACCGGGGTACTCCTCCTGAATAGTGTGGATTGTCTCCGCGCCGGTGGGGCAGTTGGCGCAACGCACTCCGGTGAACTCCTGAATAAGGAGTACCTTAGGCACGGCGTGAGGGGGAAGCACAGGTTTCTCTACCGGTATGTAGCGTTCATCCTCATCAATATTGTCGCATGCCACCAGGGTGAGCAGCGGCAATGCGGAGGCAGCGAAAAGCAGATTATATAATTTAGCCATTTTTAGATAAAATCAGAAAGTGTAGTTATAAGTTACCTTGAAGCCCTCGGTCTGAGGCACCCAACGGCATACGCCACCCGAACAGTTATATCCGGCCTTGATCTTGCCGTAGCCGAACGTGAAGCGGTTGGCCTTTAGTGCATAAGTGCCGAGCACCTCGTAATAGTTTTTCTCCTCGCCGATATTGTAATTGTCGGAAACGGTTATCATCCAATGGGGAGCGAGCGAGAGTTCTACGAGTCCGGCCACCCAGTCGCCTTTATCCTGCTTTGTCTGCAGATACTGGGCCTCGAAACGGAGTTGGGTCTTCTTGGCGATTTTCCACTGACCCTCACCGATGAAGATGTTGGCCGTCACCATTCCTCCATGACCCTCGACCACAGTCTGGTTATATTTCTGGAAAAGATAATAGAAGGTGAAATTGAATTTCCTTGAAAGCTTCTTGTTCAACTCGAAGTTGGCGTCGGCATAATATAAACCGCCGATTTTCCAGAACGGAGAGCCGTAATTGTCAGAACCCGGGAGACGGTTGTTGAGAGTCTCACCCTCGGGTGTGTTGTAGACAAGACCGGAGATATAGCTTCCGCTCAAACGGACATTGGTGCCATACTTGCCTCCGAGGGGTGTGTTCTTGCGGAAGTTATAACGCACGTCAGCCTGGAAGGCCCATTCACCGTCGGCCTGTGTGGCATAGGGATACATAGCCGCCAGGGCGTATGTCTGGGTGAGGGTGAAGGCCGGCATATGGTTGACATAGCTTGAGATGTCGGAAGCCTCAAGATTGCTCTTGCTGCGGAATTCCATACCCTGGCTACGTTTGGCCTGCAACATGGCGGAGAATCCTCGTTTTGAGTAAGTCCCGGAGAGGAGCACCACATGGCCGCGACGATAAGTATAGTTGTTGGTGCTTATCGGGTCGTTGTTTTTGGTGGCATACTCAGCGAGGAAGTTGAAGTCGTGGGCGCGGAGTTTGATGCGTCCGTCGAAGGCGGCCACCGCCTTGGGGAACTTCAGATTATAGAAATGGTCGGTGTCAAGACCGGGCACTTTGTCGAGCTGATAGAAAGCGTCGGGGTCATGTTTCCCTACATAAGAGAAGCCTACCGAGAGGCCATATTGACGTCCGAAAGCGTTTGAGAAAGTCTCGTTGAGGGCCCATTCCGCATCCGCGCCCCAGAGCCAGGAGGAGTTCCACTCCCAATAGCGGCGCTGTTTGCCGCCGAGGGCTGTGAAATGCAGGCCTGAGCCGGGGTTGACCTTGACGCGTCCGCCACGGATAGCGTTGTCGACACCGAGACTTCTCTCCTGGTAAGTGCGCAGGATAAGACCTGAACCGAACTGCTCGTAGAAATCGCCTACAGTCACCTGCCAGCATTTGTAGCCTCCGGTTGCCCAGATATAAGGCACGCCCCAGCCGCCGAAATCCTTGTTGTAACCGGGGAGTGGCCATTTGGTCCACTGGAAACGGCCACCTATCGAGATATACGGCGCAGTTATGGTAAGGTCGAAATAGGTATTATTGAGCACATCCTTCTCGAAGCCGTCGTTGGCCGTCCCGGTTTTCTCACCCTTGAGGTTGTAAGGGATAAGGAACTCGGTCTGGATGGCGCCTGTGGCACGGATTTTGCTGAACCATGACTCTTTCTTTTCAGGCATGCGCACTTCTGTTGAGGAACTGATGCTTCGGCTTGTTCCCTCAGCATTGGTGACGGTAGAGAAATCGGTGGTAGTCTTGACCGTCACCGTATCCGGAGCCTCCGTTTCCGAAGCCATTGCCGAGATCGGCAATGCGGAGGCAGCGAGAAGGAGAGGAAGATATAAACCGGAAATATTCTTTTGGTACATATATCTTGGGGTAAAATCGTTTCGGTATAGTGGAAAAAGAAATAGGGTGGAGAGAAAGAGAGAAGAGGGGGATGAGGGCTGAAAAAGCACTCATCTCCCACTTCAGAAAGGTCTAAATTATTTCATAGCTTTCTTGACGGCCTCGATGATCTCCTCCTCGCTGCCATCAACATAACCCTGATGGTTCCAGACAATGTTGCCTTCGCCATCCACTACGAACACGTGCGGGGGGTCGCTTACGCCCAATTGGCGTTTGAAATCGCCGTTCGGGTCGAGGAGCACTTCATACTCCCATCCCTTGTTCTCGACGAATGGTTTAACCCTCTGTTCGTTCTGGGCCTCATCGAGGCTCACGGCGTAGATTTTCACGCCGGTATCCTCAACCCACTCGTCATAGACATCGGCGATAGCTTTTAGCTCGCGCACACAGGGTTTGCACCATGTGGCCCAGAAGTCAATGACGAACGGCTTGCCGTCGTTAGAGAGTTTGGATGTGTCGACAGTGTTGCCGTTCATATCCTTCAGAGTCACCGAGGGGAGCTCGGCTGAGATGCTCATGGCTGAAAACGCCATGGCTGCCAGAAGTAATGATTTCTTTAACATATAATGGTCAATAGGTTAATTATCAAATTCAACGCCTTATCAAAGTGAGAGGCCCGGAGCGGCTCAACCGCTATAAGAACGCCCTCACAATTAATAACGTGCTAAATTACAAAATCTTTTTCACACTACAAACAATAGAGTATGTTAACTTTTAACTTTTTTAGCCGAAAGCCTCAACTCATACTGAATAGACCGTGAAACAACCGCAAAGATTATCGGCGATATTTTTTATTTTGGAAAATATTAATTAATTTTGGTGTGCCTTAAACATCATAATAGTGCCTTAAACATCATAATATGGAGAAAGAGAATATCCGGGTCGATTACCGACGCAAACCGGAATGGCTTAAAATAAAATTGCCGAGAGGCTTCCGCACGAGTCAGGTGGTGGGTCTTCTCAATGAGAAACATCTGCACACAATCTGCAGCAGCGGCATGTGCCCGAACCGGGCGGAGTGCTGGGGTAACGGCACCGCCACGTTCATGATAGGCGGCAATATCTGCACCCGCAACTGCAAATTCTGCAATGTGACTACCGGACGCCCCCTGCCGCTCGATGAGAGGGAGATTGAGGAGATTACCGCCTCGATCAAACAGCTCGGCCTGCGCCATGTGGTGATTACGTCGGTCGACCGTGATGACCTGCCCGACCTCGGGGCAAACCATTGGGCACGTATGATCCGACGGCTCAAGAAGGAGTGCCCGGGGGTGACCATGGAGGTGCTGATTCCTGATTTCCAGGGTCGCGAGGAACTCCTCGATATAGTAATTAATGAGAAGCCGGAGATTATATCGCATAATCTTGAGACTGTGAGACGCCTTACCCCTGAGGTGCGCACATGGGCCACTTACGATAATTCGCTAAAAGTGCTGCGCTATATCGCCTCGAAGGGTGTGCGCACAAAGTCGGGGATAATGTTAGGACTGGGGGAGACCCGCGAGGAGATTCTCCAGACAATGGACGACCTCCTTGCCAACGGCTGTGAGGTGATGACCATCGGACAGTATCTGCAACCGGCCAAGACCAATTATCCGCTGCAGGACTATATACACCCGGATGTGTTTGCCGAGTATGGAAGGATAGGGAGGGAGAAGGGATTCAGGCATATCGAGAGCAGTCCGATGGTGAGGTCGAGCTATCATGCCGAGCGTCATATAAAATAACCTGCCGATAGATTTTTAATAATGGAAATTGAAGTCATTGACCCCGGACTTCGCCCGTATGGCGAGGTCTGGGACCTTCAGCATAAGCTGTTCGGAGGGATGGTTGACCGTAAACGCCGTCGCGAAGTGATAGAGAAAGAGTATCTGATTCTTGTGGAGCATAACCCCGTGGTGACATTGGGGAAGCACGCCAAGGAGATGAATATGCTGAGAGATGAGGATACTCTCCGGCGGATGGGTGTGGATTGTTTCCATATAGAGCGCGGGGGTGATGTTACCTATCACGGCCCCGGCCAATTGGTGGCATACCCTATACTTGATCTGGAGGCCCATCATCTTGGCGTGAAGGACTACGTGCGTCTTCTCGAGGAGAGCGTGATACAGACGATAGCCGACTACGGCATAAAAGGTGAGCGTGTGGAGGGGGCCTCAGGTGTATGGATAGGGAAAGGGACACCGGGTGAACGCAAGATATGTGCGTTAGGGGTGAAATGCAGCCGTTTCTGCACCATGCACGGACTTGCGCTGAATGTCAACACCGACCTCAGAGGATTCTCACTGATAAATCCCTGCGGGTTTATCGACAAAGGGGTAACCTCCATGCAGCGTGAGAGGGGTGAGGAGATTGACTTCGAGGATGTAAAAAACAGGTTCAGGAAAAAGATCCTGAACCTGTTGGGATACTGAACGGGGTGCCGCTCTGTCATTTCTCCTCCGCCTCATATTCACGCTGGAGGAACAGTTTGACCTCCTTGAAGAGTTTTGATGCGAATACGAAGTCATTGAGGTCTTTGTTGGTGCTACGGAATATGTTGTGGTCGTTACCCTGCCAATCGCAATGCCCCTTGTTGATGAAGACGATTTTCTCACCAATGCCGAGCACAGAGTTCATGTCGTGGGTATTGATGATGGTTGTGATGCCATACTCGTGTGTAATGTCGCTGAGCAGCTCATCAATCAGAATCGAGGTGCGGGGGTCAAGGCCCGAGTTCGGTTCGTCGCAGAAAAGATATTTCGGGTTGAGAGCGATTGCACGTGCAATCGCCACACGTTTCTGCATACCACCGGAAATCTCCGAGGGGTATTTCTCATCGGCATTGGTGAGGCCGACACGCTTGATGCAGAAATGGGCGCGTTCAAGCTGCTCCTCATGGCTGAGGGGGGAGAACATCTTGAGAGGGAACATCACGTTGCCGAGCACAGTCTCATTGTCGAAAAGGGCCGACCCCTGGAAAAGGACACCGATTTCAGTGCGCAGCGCGCGTTTCTGTTCCGGTGTCAGGGAGCGGAAACGTCGTCCGTCATAAAGGATCTCCCCCTCCTCAGGAGTGAGGAGACCTATGAGGCACTTCATGAAGACAGTTTTTCCGGAGCCACTCTGGCCTATGATAAGATTGGTTTTGCCGGTCTCGAAGGTGGCTGAGATATCGTAGAGCACCCTCTGGCCGTCAAACCATTTGGATACGTTTTTTGCTTCAATCATAATTCAGGAGTGTTTAGGCGATTGTTACTGGAGAAGAAGTTTTGTGAGGATGACATCAGCGAGGAGGATGATGATTGAGCTTGACACTACAGCCTTGGTGCTGGCCTGGCCCACTTCGAGCGAGCCCCCCTTGACGTAATAGCCGTAGTAAGCTGCGATTGTGGTGATAATGAAACCGAACACCACAGTCTTGATGATGCCATACCATACATACCACTCATTGAAGAATGACTGGATGCCGTAGACGTAATTCTCGACCGAGATCATGGTTGTGAACTGGGCGATGATCCAGCCACCCACGAGACCCATGAACATCGACAGGATGCAGAGCACCGGCACAAAGAACACGAACCCGATAATCTTGGGGAGCACGATGAAATTGGCCGAGTTGATACCCATGATGTCGATGGCGTCGATCTGCTCGGTGACACGCATCGTGCCGATTTCGGAGGCGATGTTACTGCCCACCTTGCCGGCGAGGATGAGACACATCATAGTGGATGAGAACTCGAGGAGAAGAATCTCACGGGTGGCGAGGCCCGTGGAGTAACTCGGCACGAGCGGGGAGACGATGTTGATGGTCATCTGGATGGTTATCACCGCGCCGATAAAGAGGGAGATGATGATAACCAGCGGGATTGAATCAACACCTAATTTGCTGATTTCGAATATCAGACGGGAGAAGAAAACCTTCCCCTTTGCGGGAAGCCGGAACACCTGGGTCAGAAAGAGACAGTAGCGTCCGAAAGATTCGATTGAGGAAACAACCATTATAAGCTAAGTTTAATTAGTTAAAGGAGGGAGGTGTAATTCTGAGGCACAAAATTACAAAAAAAATGCCAATGTCAGCGTCAAAACGAGAAAAGGAATAATAAATCGGAGTTGCGATATTAATTATTTCTCTTCGGGAAGACAATATATTAAGGCTATACGGGGAGATAAAGTTTGCGGACATGATGAAATTTTATTAATTTTGCCCAAATTAACCATTAAAATTTCAAAGATAATGCTGGTAATCGGAATCGCCGGAGGAACAGGGTCCGGAAAGACGACAGTGGTGAGAAAGATCATCGAATCCCTGCCGAAAGATGAGGTGGCGGTGATGCCGCAGGATTGTTATTACAGAGATAACGCCCATATCCCACTGGAGGAGCGTCTGAAGATGAATTATGACGAGCCCGCGTCGATAGAGTGGCCGTTGCTCTGCAGCCAGTTGCAGGATCTGAAGGATGGAAAGAGTGTGGATATGCCCACCTACGACTTCCTGACCTGCTCAAGAATGAAAGAGACCGTGAAACTTCAGCCGCGTGATGTTGTTGTAGTGGAGGGTATCCTTGTGCTCACCGACAAGCATCTGCGCGACATGATGGATGTGAAGGTGTTTGTCGATGCCGATGCCGACGAGCGCCTTATCCGTGTGATCTCGCGCGACTGCATAGAGCGCGGGCGCACTCCCCAGATGGTTATCGACCGTTATCAGGAGACGCTCAAGCCTATGCACGAGCTATACATAGAACCCTCAAAGCGATATGCCGACCTTATAGTGCCGCAGGGTGGCAACAACAAGGTGGCCGTGAAATTGCTTACTGATTATATCCGCTCGCTTCTCAGAAGCGGGCAAGCACGCAACGATTAATGAAGATATTCCCGCTTTTCGAAAAGAAGAAAGATAAACTCACCCCCGGCGAAAAGAGAGTAGCCGAGGAGATGGAACACGCCCCCGAGCCAGACATGCAGACGCTTCATGAAGATGTGGAGCTTTCTGTAGCCACCTCCGAGGGTGAAGTCAACGCGGAGGTGCTGGCCAGCGTTCCCGAGAAGGGGATACTGCGCACCGAGAACCTTGTGAAGCGTTATGGCAAGCGCACTGTGGCCAACCATGTGTCGATCGACGTGACACAGGGTGAGATTGTAGGTCTGTTGGGTCCCAACGGAGCCGGAAAGACCACCACCTTCTACATGACCACCGGTTTGATATCGCCCAACGAGGGTAAGATATTCCTCGACAATCATGACATAACCGGTTATCCGGTGTATAAGCGTGCTCAGTTAGGCATAGGTTATCTTGCACAGGAGGCCTCCGTGTTCCGCAAGCTCAGTGTGGAGAACAATATCCGTGCCGTGCTTGAGATGACCCCCACCAGCAAAGAGTATCAGAAAGAGAAACTCGAGAGTCTGATAGCCGAGTTCCGTCTGGAGAAGGTGCGCAAGAATTTAGGCGACCAGCTTTCAGGTGGAGAGCGCCGACGCACAGAGATAGCGCGGTGTCTGGCCATCAACCCGAAGTTTATCATGCTTGATGAGCCATTCGCGGGTGTCGACCCTATAGCGGTGTCAGACATCCAGGAGGTGGTGTATAAGCTCAAGGAGAAGAACATCGGAATACTCATAACCGACCATAACGCGCAGGAGACCTTGCGTATCACCGACCGGGCCTACCTTCTTTTCGAGGGTAAGATCTTATTCCAGGGCACCAGCGAGGAGCTGGCCGCCAATCCGGTTGTGCGCGAGAAATATCTCGGACGCGACTTTATTTTCACACGTAAAAAATTCGATTGAATCAGTATGGCCCTACCCGACAACCTGCGCACCTCCGCCGCTTTCCGGCTGACAGTGCTCTTCACGGCATTCTTTCTATTCTTACTCATAGCCGCCGGAATCGGCGCCGCAGTGTCGGCAATTCCCGGCATACCTGTCCGCTGGGCGTTGCTGACAGCCTCCGCCGTGCAGTGCGTTGTGGCCTTCTGTATGCCCGTATGGATCACAGGACGGCTCACCACCGACTCGATGCCCCGCTTCACAGGACTGACCGAGCGTGTCAGCTGGCGCCCCTTTGTCGGAGTGCTGATTGTGTATCTCCTCTCACTTCCGGCCATGAACCAGCTCATTGCCTGGAACGAGGCAATACATTTCCCCGCATGGGGAGCCGGAATCGAGGCCACTCTGCGTGGCTGGGAGGAGGCTAACGGTGCTGTGGCTGAGAAGATGCTCTCGTCGCTCTCTGTGGGGAGCATGATAGCCGGAGTGGCGATAATAGGGTTGCTTACCGGTTTTTCGGAGGAGCTCTTCTTCCGTGGAGGCTTGCAGCGCATATTGGGCGACGGGATGGCACGCAAACATGTTGCGGTGTGGGTGTCGGCATTCATATTCAGTGCCATCCATTTCCAGTTTTTCGGTTTCTTCCCGCGTCTTATCATGGGAGCCTTCTTCGGCTATCTGTTGGTGTGGACAGGAAGTCTCTGGCCTGCGGTATTCGCACATGCGCTCAACAACTCGGCCGTGGTGGTGAGTGTATGGAAATTGGGTGATGCGATAGGGGAATTTGAGCAATTCGGAGTGACTCCCGCAGGAGAGGTGCCGATGAAAGCCATTATCAGTGTGGCGTTCGTGGCGCTCTTTTTCTGCGACAGACGCTGCAGAAGATTCTTTTTCAATAATATAACCAGGTCAGGTCATGGCAGCTAAAAACAGCGGACCATCGTTCAGGGAGATTATGGTCTCCATAAAGAAAGGGCAGTTCTATCCCGTGTATATACTCATGGGGGAGGAACCGTATTATCTTGACCAGCTCTCCAAGGCCCTTGAGGAGAATGTGGTGGCTGAGGCCGACCGTGATTTCAATTCAATAATATATTACGGGGCAGATTCGCAGATAGGTAACGTTATAGGGAGCGCGCAGCAATATCCTGTCATGGCCGACCGTCAGCTTGTGATGCTGAAGGAGGCGCAGACAATGACGCATGCCAAGACGCAGCTCGACAAGCTCGCCTCATATGTGGCCAAGCCGAACAAGACAACTGTATTAGTGGTGGTGTATAAAGGTGACACACTTTCCGGCACCTCCGCGCTTATCAAGAAAGCCAAGGCTGCCGGGTGCATAGTCTTCAACAGTGAGAAACTGCGCGACTACAAGCTGGCCGGCCCGATACGCGACTACTGTACATCGAAAGGATTCGGTATAGATGACAAGGCCGTGTCGCTTCTATGCGATTATATAGGGAATCCCCTCAGCAAACTGTTCGGAGAGATAGATAAACTGATACTGTCGGCCGGAAGCGACGTCAACCGCATATCGCCCGAGCTGATAGAGAGGAACATCGGTATATCGAAAGATTTCAATACGTTTGAGCTTGTCAAGGCGTTGGCTGCGAAGAACTACAAGCAGTCGATGTCGATAGTAGATTACTTCTCGCGCAATCCGAGGCAGAATCCCGGCGTAATGATAGTGGCCACCCTGTTCGGCTTCTTCTCCAAGCTCTTCATAGCCGCCGTGACCCGCGACAAGAGTGACGCGTCGCTCATGGAAGCGCTCGAATTGAAGAACACCTGGGCGTTGCGTGATTACCGCGACGGCTTGCAGCGCTATAATGCCCGTCAGGCGCTTGCCGCCGTGCATGCCATAAGGGAATATGATTGCAACAGCAAGGGTATAGGCTCCAACCAGAATGAGTATGAATTGCTGAAAGAATTGATATTTAAAATCATCACCGCCGTATGATATATTATTTTTCAGGAACGGGAAACTCCCGTTATGTGGCTGAGCAATTAGGTAAGGAACTCACCGAGGAGGTTGCGTTCATGTCGCTTGAGAACGCCGGTGAGCTGCGGGGAAACTCGATTGGATTGGTGTTTCCGGTGTATTCATGGGGAGTGCCGCCAATCGTGCTTGATTTCATAGCCAAGTTCCCGCAGAATCTGCTGGATGAGGCAAGGAGACGTGGAACGCCTCTCTGGGCTGTCATGACCTGTGGCGATGAGGTGGCTTTGGCTCCCGAGATGCTTGAGAAGGCACTTGAGAAGAGGGGAGTCTATTCCGAATCGGTGTGGAGTGTGATAATGCCCAACAACTATGTTCTGTTGCCGGGGTTTGATGTCGACCCCAAAGATGTGGAGCAGGAGAAACTTAAAGCCGCTCCTGCCCGTATATCGGAGATAGCCGAGGGGATAAGGAAGCACCGACTGGTGGTGGATGTGACGCGAGGCAAGAAGGTATGGCTCAAGACCAAGACAGTCTATCCCCTGTTTAAAAAGTGGGGTATATCGCCGAAGAGATGGCGTTCTACCGAAGCCTGTGTCGGATGCGGGATATGTGCCCGCAGTTGTCCGGTGGGGAACATCAGGATGAATGAAGAGACCCGTCGCCCTGAGTGGGGGGATAACTGCACGTCGTGTGTGGGGTGTTTCCACAGTTGCCCCCGTCATGCTGTGGAATATGGCAACATGACGAAATCCAAAGGGCAGTATTATCTGAAAAATTAAATCTGCGGGTTAAAAGTGGGGCACACTCTCAACTCTTAGAAGAAACGGGTGAGGGTATTGTCGTAGCTCATCACGATCGGGCCTTCCCCTAAATCCACCAAAGAGTAGGCCGCCTTCTTGTTTTCGTCAAGGAAATAAACGATATTGTCGGCGGTTGCACCTGTGAATTTCTTATTGCCCGATGTGGCAGACCATTTGTCGCCGTTGAGGGTGACGGTAATCTTTTCATCTGGTTTGTTTGCCACTTTATAAGTGCCGGCTTTCGGAGGAACGGCTTCCGCTGTACAGAATTTGGATACATATCCTCTCAATCCGGGAGAATATTCGATAAGATACCAGCCTTTCACCTCGTCGAAAGCTCTGAAAGCCATTCCCGGTTCGAGGTGTACCTCTTCGTTCTTCTGGTTGAGTGTGACGTAGCCCTTCGCATTCGGTTCGTCGAATACTTTGGCCGGTTTGCTGATGGCAATCAGGGTCTGGGCTGATGCTGCCGCCGGGGCGAGCAACAGGATACCTAAGGCAATTTTGCTTACTGTGTGCGATAATTTCATAGCTTATGGAGTTTTAAGCCGCTAATTTACAAATAAATTTTCTTGATGCAAAGTATTTGGGAATAAAAAAGAGAGAAGCTGCTGAGGAGGGCACTGAAAAAGTCCCCCACAAAGTAGCGTCCTTAAAAAATCGGCACAT
>CANPMT010000035.1 GCA_947575235.1 uncultured Porphyromonadaceae bacterium | reverse complement strand
ATGAGTATGAGGCAGGCGAAGGTAGCCACCGGACGTATAATGGAGAAGCGTACGAGTTTCTTGCGCATGGCGAGCAGACCCTGCTCGGGGCGCACCTTGGCGGTGGGGTCGTTGTCAAACTTCGGGTCGCCCACAGCGGAGAAGAGCACGGCATCGGCATCCATGCAGACGCGGAAAGTCTCCTCAGGGAAAGGGTCGCCCACCTTGTCGATCGCGTCGGCGCCACAGATGGCATACTCATAGGTCACCTTATGACCGAATTTCTCACACACGGCAGACATCACTGCCACGCCCTGTTCAGAGATCTCAGGGCCGATACCATCGCCCGGAAGGACGGCAATCTTTAAATCCATATCTAAATAACTTTTTGTTTCTTATTCTTTTTCAATTCCGATTCCATGAGGTTGAGCATCTTCACGGTAGCCTTGATGGCAGCCTCTGTCTGGTCGGCGTCAAGTCCGCGTGTGCGGTAGACGCGGTCGTTCCATTCCCAGGTGATGGCGGTCTGCACGAGGGCATCCGTGCGACCACCGGGGGGGATGGAGACAGTATAGTTCGACAGATGCGGGAAACGGCGGTCGAGACGCTCCATATATATTCTCTTCAGAGCCTTCACGAAGGCGTCAAACTGGCCGTTGCCCGAGGCATTCATCTCATGAACGCAGCCGTTGATCTCTATCTTCACAACAGCCATCGGTTTCAGACCATAGGCGGTGCTCACCATATAGCTCAGAAGGCGCACATGCTCCTCCTGTGTGGCCGTGCGCAGCACGTCGGTCACAATGAAGGGTAAGTCCTCCTGGGTCACCACCTCCTTCTTGTCGCCCAACTCGATGATACGTTCGGTGACAAGACGTGTCTGCTCGGGTGAGAGTTCCAGTCCCAACTCCTCCAGATTGCGCAAGATGTTGGCCTTTCCGCTGTTTTTGCCGAGGGCATATTCACGTTTACGTCCGAACCGCTCGGGGAGGAGGTCATTGCAATAGAGGTTGGCCTTGTTGTCGCCGTCGGCATGCACTCCGGCCACCTGGGTGAACACACTGTCGCCCGTTATCGGACGGTTGGGGGGTATGGCGATTCCGGAATAGTTCTCCACCATACGGCTCACCTTGTTGAGACGCTCCTCCACGATATTCGTGTGGGCGTTGAACTGGTCTTTCAGAATGGCCTGCACACTTGCGAGAGGGGCGTTGCCCGCTCTCTCACCCAAACCGTTGACAGAGGTGTGTATACCCCGGCAACCACCCAATACGGCAGCCAGCACATTCGATATGGCCAGGTCATAATCATTATGGGCATGGAAATCGAAATGCACGTCAGGATAAAGCTTCACCATCTTCCGCATGAAGAGAAGGAGCTCGAGAGGGTTCAGTATCCCCAAGGTGTCGGGGAGCATGAACCGTTTAATGCCGCAATCCTTGAGTGCGTCCATCATCTTGAACACATAATCAGGAGAATGCTTAATGCCGTTGCTCCAATCCTCAAGATAGACGTTCACATTAATCCCCATCTCCTGGGCCATGCGGATATTTCTGCGTATATCAGCGAAATGCTCCTTAGGCGTTTTCTTCAGCTGATTCAGGCAATGGTTTTCCGACCCCTTGCACAGCAGGTTTATATTCACGCCTCCACAGTCGTTGATCCAATTGAGAGAGGTGCCGCCGTCGACAAACCCGAGCACCTCCACACGGTGGAGGAAACCCTCGCGGCGTGCCCACTTGCATATTCTGGTGACGGCATCCTTCTCACCGTCGGAGACACGGGCCGAGGCCACCTCAATACGGTCGACATTGAGATCCTGCAGAAGAGCGCGGGCAATCATAAGTTTCTCATGAGGCACGAAGCTCACGCCACTGGTCTGTTCACCGTCGCGGAGCGTCGTGTCCATGATTTCGATAATAGATGAATGACTGTTCATAGCAACTGATTATTCGTTAAGGCCTCGCCCGTCTCAGCGTCGGGCATCTTCCCAGGCCTCGGTCTTTGCTTTGTTCTCAAGAAGGAAGTCGATGTCGTCGAGAGCGTTCATCAGACAATACTTCTTGTAGCCGTTGATTTCAAAACGCTCGCTCTCACCCGTAGCCTTGTTGGTGACAGTCTGGTTGGGGAGGTCAACCTCCACTACTGTGGCGGGGTCATTCTCAATCGAGTCGAAGAGACTGGCAAGGAAATCCTCAGTCACCACCACAGGGAGCACGAAGTTATTGAGCTCATTATTCTTGTGGATATCAGCGAAGAAGCTGCTTATCACCACGCGGAATCCGTAACCGGCTATGGCCCACGCCGCATGTTCGCGGCTCGAACCGCTTCCGAAGTTCTTTCCGGCCACAAGAATCTCACCGCTATATTTCGGGTTATTCAGCACGAAATCCTTATTGAGCGAGCCGTCGGCGTTGTAGCGCCAGTCGCGGAAGAGGTTTTCGCCGAAGAAACTCTCCTCGCGTGTGGTGGCTTTCAGGAAACGAGCCGGGATAATCTGGTCGGTGTCGACATTCTCGAGAGGGAGAGGCACACAGGTGCTTGTTATGATATCGAATTTCTGTTTCATAGCGATTACGGATTAATTAAGTTCACGGGGATCAGTGATGACACCGGTAACGGCAGCGGCGGCCGCCACGAGCGGAGAGGCGAGGACGGTGCGGGCACCGGGGCCCTGGCGTCCCTCAAAGTTACGGTTGGAGGTAGAGACAGCGAGTTTACCTGCCGGAATCTTGTCATCATTCATGGCAAGGCAGGCCGAGCAGCCCGGCTGACGTATTTCGAATCCGGCCTCTTCGAGCACCTTGTCGATACCCTCGGCTTTGATCTGTTCGCTCACCATCCACGAGCCCGGCACGAGCCACGCTGTGACACCGGGAGCCTTGCGGCGACCCTTCACCACAGAGGCGAAGGCACGGAAATCCTCGATGCGGCCATTTGTGCAGGCGCCTAAGAATACATAATCGACCGGAGTTCCGGTGAGTTTCTGACCCGGTTCGAAGCCCATATAGCCGAGACTCTTGAGGTAAGATGCCTTACCCGCCTCGTCGATAGAATCGAGAGCCGGAATAGACTCACTGATGCCCATACCCATACCGGGGTTGGTGCCATAGGTCACCATCGGTTCGATATCCTCAGCCTTGAATGTCAGTTCCTTGTCAAAAACCGAATCGTCGCCACTGCGTAGGGTTTTCCAATACTCCACAGCCTTATCCCAAGCCTCACCTTTGGGAGCGTACTCACGCCCCTTGATATATTCGAAAGTCTTCTCGTAAGGGGCTATGAAACCGCCGCGGGCACCCATCTCGATCGAGAGGTTGCAGAGAGTGAGGCGTCCCTCCATCGAGAGGTCGCGCACCGCTTCGCCGGCATACTCCACGAAATAACCTGTGGCGCCCGAGGTAGTAAGTTTCGACATTAGGTAAAGCGCCACATCCTTAGCAGTGACACCTTTGCCGAGTTTCCCCTCGATGTTGATACGCATTGATTTAGGTTTCTGCTGGAGGATGCACTGCGAGGCCATCACCATCTCCACCTCCGAAGTGCCGATGCCGAAAGCCACGGCACCCATAGCGCCATGAGTTGAGGTATGAGAGTCGCCGCAGACGATAGTCATACCCGGGAGCGAGAGACCGCGTTCAGGGCCAACTACGTGGATGATACCGTTTTTGGGATTGAGCATACCGAAATGGTTAAGACCGAACTCCTCCGCATTCTTGGCGAGGGTGTCCACCTGCGTTTTGCTCACCTCATCCTCGATCGGTTTGTCCTGGTCGTGGGTAGGGGTGTTATGGTCGGGCATACAGAAGATATTTTCCGGGCGGAAGCATTTGATTCCGCGACGTCGCATCCCCTCGAAAGCCTGGGGGCTTGTCACCTCATGGCAATAGAGGCGGTCGATGTAGAGTTGTTCGGGTCCATCCTCGACGTGTTGCACCACGTGGCGGTCCCAGATTTTGTCAAACAGAGTATTAGCCATTGTTTTTTACCTGTATATAAAGTTTCTTTAAGTTATCTTGTTCGGGTTATCGGCAACGGTGCCGGAATAATTCAGCGGGCGATGCCGGGATAAAAAACAGAGCCTTTCGCACAAGGTGGAAAGGCTCTGTAATAGTCGTTTAAAAAGTTTTAAGCGCAGAGAGAACTTCCCACCGGTGTGTGCCGTAGAATAATGGAAATTCGTATAATAATGTTATGAATCATTAATATCTGCGTTTAAGAATTACTTTATGGCTGCAAAGTTAAAATCTTTTTGTAAAACCACCAAACAATTCTTCAAAAAAATAAATTAATCCTCGCAATCCAGCTCATCCCAGCAGATGTCGTCGGCATGTTCGCGGACAATTCGGAAGAGTTCCTCCTTGTTGTCGATGAGAGAGACGATGATTTCACCGAGTTTGCGGGCATTTTTGGCTCCTTCGGCATCATCGGGGAAGAGCGCCACATACGTTCCTCCTTCGCAATCGGTCTCGAAGGTATCAGCAAGTTCCGGGTGACGGGTCTTGATAACGAAATTGAGCAACCCTTCCCAACCGCAGCCATTCATATAAGCCCGGTCATCTATCTCCTCCATCTGATTGCCGATCTCATACGGCACCTCGCTTTCGATGTCGAAATAGACCGTCACCTCTCCGGCTCCGTTAGGAAATACCGACAGGTAGTCATTGCGCATGATGTACTCCACGTCGTCAGAATCATTGTTGGCATCTGACTGAAAAACTTCCTCTTTCATAATCTCGTCTTTTATATCAGTATGATTTGTATTTTTCACATCGGCATGATGTGAATCTTTTATATCAGAATGAATTGTATCATGTGCTTGATTCCAGGCTGCGAGGAATTCCTCTTCAGTGATGAAATCATCAAATGAGCAATAGGTTTCACCAAATTTCTTTGTTGTCAATTCGTATCCATCATATTTGCGTTTCTCTTCTGAAAGTCTTATAACTGTGCTATTTGTGATAATCATCTCTTCCACAAGAGTATTACCGCGATAATGGAAGTAATACAAATTTCCATCTGTCTCTCTTTTAAGATAGATGTCGACATTGGGCAATGGATCGTGTCTAATAACAGAATACTCATGCAGTGGAGTATAATAAACCCCATACTTCATCCTACTCAATATCGTTCGAAAAGAATATACGTCTCCCAACTCTAACTTATCATACAATGAGGTTGGGAGATTCTCATAAAAGATGCGTTCTCCATTAACTTTCCAGACATACCAATTTCGAGGAGGATTGATTCTAAAAGATCGAGGTATTTTGTAAGTCAATCCTCCTTCTGTAGGACTAATTACTAGGTTAGCCGAACCGAATAAGATTGAGGACAGCTCATCATTATCAACAGGTTGTTTACCTTCTTTTTTCCATATACCCTCGTGTATGCCGATGCAAATTATTGTATGGGCATAAAACAAAACATCCTCCTTCACTACATGTTCCAAATCTGGACTAGCCTCAATAGGATAGACTGGCTTAAACACCTTGATGACTTCACTGTAAAGATTTGATGCATCTTTGCAGATGTACTGGAAATATCGTTTGTATTTCCCGTCGATGTTTGCGCTGTACACAAATCCAGGCTTAGTTACAATCCTCTTTGCCATAATCAGAGCTGTTAGTGGTTGACAGTGGCAAAGTTAAAATCTTTTTATGAAACTGCCAAACATTATTTAAGCAAATCTTTTAAATATTATCATGTATGTGGGTGCTTCGACGGGAACTTGGTCTCAAACACGTTTGCGGATAATGGCCAAGTTATAACATTATGGGATAATTCGCCGTTATTAAAGAAAGAGATGTGATTATGGATAGAAGGATAGTTTATCCGATTGGTGATTCCGATTTTGCAGGTATCCGCCGGAACGGCATGTTCTATGTGGATAAGACACGCTATGTCTATGAACTTGTGACCGGTGGAAAGTATTATTTCCTCAGTCGTCCGAGGCGCTTCGGAAAGAGTATGCTTGTATCTACCCTTGAAGCATATTTCAGAGGTGAGAAGCAATTGTTCGATGGGCTGGCGATAGCGTCGCTTGAATCAGACTGGCATTCATATCCGGTATTGCGTCTTGATCTTTCAACTGATAATATGTCGCGTCATGAAGGCTTGGAAGCTATTCTCCAAGCTGATATCAGTGCTTGGGAGAAGCTTTATGGCAAGGAGCCCGAGGAGACAAGCATAGCCATGCGGTTCCGAGGCATCATCAGAAGGGCAGCCCAGCAATCAGGAAAAGGTGTGGTGGTATTGGTGGATGAATATGACAACGCGCTTTTCTCGACCCTTGACGATAAGGAACAACATGAGAAGATGCGCGGTACACTTAAAGGTGTGTATTCGGTGTTGAAGTCAGAATCTGCCAACATACGCTTCTGTTTCCTGACCGGTATTACCCGGTTCAACAGAATGTCAGTATTCAGCGGCCTGAATAATCTCCAGGACATCACGCTAAACCGTAGGTTTGCCGGGATATGCGGCATCTCTGCCGACGAACTTCAGGAGATGTGTCGGGATGGTATTACAAGGGTAGCAGATATTAATGGTTTCTCCTATGAGGAGGCGTCAAGAAGGCTGAAAGATATGTATGATGGCTATCATTTTGGTGATTTGTCGGTAGATGTGTATAACCCCTTCAGTCTGTTACAGGCTTTTGATGAGGGTGAGCTGAAATCTTATTGGTTTTCATCGGGCACTTCTGAATTCCTTTGGAAGCGGATGGCTTCATTATCGGAGACGCAACCTCTGAAAGAGCTCCTCTCGCCAATGATGAGGGAAACTGAACTGACAATAAATGACAGTGAAGGTTTTTCGCTTGAGGCGCTTCTTTTTCAGACCGGTTATCTAACTATAAAAGGTAAAAATACTTCCGGGTCTGCCTACATACTCGGCATTCCCAATCAGGAGGTGAGGGATGGCATCATGCATGGGCTGCTCCCCATTGCCAGCAGCTTGTCGCAGTCAACACTTAACCGGGATATAGACAAACTGCAAGAATATGCCAATAACGGAGATGTAGATAAGTTTATCAATCATCTCAAAAGATTTCTTGCCTCGATATCATATACACTTACCAAAAAGCAGCCTGAGATATTCTATGAAAACAATCTATTCATAATCTTTAATCTCATCGGACTTGACACCCAGGTTGAAACAGAGACTTCCGATGGACGCATTGACGTGGTAATCAGATGTAATAGATTTATTTATATCATAGAATTGAAATTAGATAAGACAGCCGAAGATGCACTGCTTCAGATTGAGCAAAAGCATTATCAGCTGCCATATCTAAGATTTGGTCTGCCAATTTACCTTATAGGCATTAATTTCTCGTCAGCAACCCGCACCATTCAGGATTACGCAGTGACGAGGGTGGATCCGGTTAAACAGAGAGGATGCGGGAGGTGAGGGAGGCCATCTTGGCGGCTATCTGAGCGGTGGCGGGGTTGCCTATGCTGCCGAGATGAGTGTGGTGTACCTCGCGCGTGGGTCGGTAGGTGCCATCCTGAACCGACAGCCCTACTTGGCGGTAGGCGTCGCGGAAGGGTACTCCCTCCAACACAAGACGGTTCACATCCTCGACAGTGAAGATGTAATCGTAGCGCGGATCATCAAGAATGTTATCCTTAACCTCAATATGACCCAGCATGAAGGTGGCCATGTCGAGACTCTCGATCAATGAAGTGGTGGCCGGGAAAACTATATCTTTCATAAGCTGGAGGTCGCGGTTATAGCCCAACGGAAGATTGGCCGTGAGGATGGTCAGCTCGTTGGGGAGCGACTGCAGACGGTTGCACTTCCCTCGCATTATCTCAAACACATCAGGATTCTTCTTGTGAGGCATGATGCTCGACCCTGTGGTGAGTTCATCAGGAAACTTTACGAAGCCGAAATTATTGCACATCCACATGCACACATCCATGGCCAGATGACCAAGTGTCGAGGCCACGGCTGCTATGGCAGAGGCTACGGCACGCTCCGTCTTGCCTCGGCTCATCTGTGCAGCCACAACGTTATAATGCGGAGAGTCAAACCCTAACAGCTCAGTGGTCATCTCCCGGTCAAGCGGGAATGAGGAACCGTAACCTGCCGCTGACCCAAGCGGATTCTGATTGGCTATGTTGTAAGCCGCCAACACTAATTGCATGTCATCGGCAAGCGACTCAGCATAAGCCCCGAACCATAACCCGAACGACGACGGCATTGCCACCTGAAGATGGGTGTAGCCGGGCATCAGTTTGTCGCGGTGCTCCTCCGAGAGCTCCTGGAGTCGGACGAAGAGACGGTTAACCGCCTCCGTGATACGCTTGAGTTCGTCGCGGAAGAAGAGTTTAAGGTCTACCAACACCTGGTCGTTGCGCGAACGTCCTGAATGAATCTTCTTCCCCACGTCGCCCAATTTGGCGGTGAGCATGAACTCCACCTGGGAATGCACATCCTCCACTCCATCCTCGATGACAAACTCGCCACGTTCGATGGTGTCGGCAATCTCCTGGAGAGCGGGTAGAAGGAGATTCAGCTCATCGGCTGTAAGCAGACCGATTTTCTCAAGCATCTTAATATGAGCCATGGAGCCCATGACATCGTAGCGGGCAAGACGGAGGTCGAGCTCACGGTCGTGCCCTACGGTATAATTCTCTATTGATTGATCAGGCTCGAAGCCTTTGTTCCATAATTGCATATAACTATAACTTTTTGATGTGGCTGGATAGGAGCATGGGGTAGAGGTTTAGAGCCTCGTTGATTTCAGAGATGAGCACGAATTCGTCGGCTGTGTGGGAGCGTTCGGATTTGCCGGGACCCATCTTCAGCGACGGTATGCCATGCATCAGGGCCATGTCGGAGGTTGTGGGGGAGACAAATGGTATGCGTCCCGCCTCGACAGCGGCTTTCACCAAGGGATGGTCAAGACCGATGACCGAAGCATGCACACGGGTGGAACGCGGTGTCAGCTCACTCCATTTCACAGCATTGCGGAGCAGTTCAACAGTCTCCTCGTTGGTGTAGGCATCAGTGGTGCGCACATCCACAACATACTTACAGCAATCGGGCACCACATTATGCTGTGTGCCGGCCTCAATCATTGTCACAGACACTTTTATCGGTCCCAACACGTCGCTAACCCTCTCTGTGGTGAAATTGCGGAGAGTATTGATATCCTCCATGGCGCGGTAGATGGCATTTATACCCTCGGCACGCGCGGCATGACCCGACTTGCCGGTTGCAACTGCGTCAAACACCAACAGACCACGCTCCGCTATAGCCGGCTGCATATCCGTGGGTTCACCCACAAGCACCATGTCGGGTGTAAGTCCTCGTTCCGCCAGATGTGGAAGGAATGCCCGCATTCCCAATTCTCCCATCACCTCCTCGGCCGCCGTTATGGCGAAGATGAGGTTATAGGGGAGGTCGTCACGATCCTTCAGGTCGAGAAAAGTGGCGGCGAGAGCCACACCCGACGCCCCTGCGTCGTTGCTACCCAATCCGTACAGACGGTCACCCTCGATGACCGGTGAGAAAGGGTCGCGGGTATAGGAGGGGGAGGGTTTCACAGTATCGTGATGCGAATTGAGCATAAGGGTGGGGCGACCCGGACGGAACCCGGGTGCCACCGCGAAGACGTTGTTATGCAGCCGCTCCACATTGGCCACCCCTTTCTCGCGTAGCCACTCCTCCCAAATATCGGCCGTTCCCTCCTCCTGACGTGAGAGGGAGGGCACGGCTATGAGCCGTCTCAGCAATTTCACCCCCTCAGCGAGGCGAGGGTGAGAGTGGGAGATAGGCGTGGAAGTATCAAAGTTGCCTGTCATCATTCCATTCTGATAATTGTGCCGCCATCATCGCGCAGGTCGGAGGCACGGCAAATCCTCACCTCCTCCACACCGGCTTCGGCCGAGAGGAGGGCATTCTGCAGTTTCGGAATCATTCCGCTCGCCACGATACCATCCTCCTTCAACTGCCTGAAAGAGGCGGCGGTGACAAGAGGAATCACTGAGCGTTCATCATCGACATCTGTCATCACCCCCGGTTTCTCAAAGCAATAAGTGAGGCGCACCGGTGCTATGGGTGAGGCTCCGATAGCCACAGCGCCCGCCACAGAGTCAGCGTTGCAGTTAAGGAGCGTCCCTTGCGTGTCATGGCATATCGCGCAGCACACCGGCACACGGCCACGGTCGAGGAGCGACGCGATGAACTCAGTGTTAACCAATGCCGGGTTGATGTCGCCCACAAAACCGTAATCCACAGGCTTTGCCGGGCGACGTGTGGCCGGTATGAGATTGCCGTCGGCACCGGTCAGACCAACGGCATCGCATCCGAGAGCCTGCAGTTTCGCCACGATACGCTTGTTGATGAGTCCGGCATACACCATGGTGACAATCCCGAGGGTGTGCGCGTCAGTGACGCGTCGCCCCTCGATCATAGTAGGGGTGAGGCCCATCTCCTTGCTCAGGCGCGAAGCCTCCTTTCCACCCCCGTGCACCAGGATTTTCGGACCCTCCAACGCTACGAAATCCATGAGGAACGCATCAAGAGCCTGTGGGTCGTCGATTACATTCCCTCCGATTTTAACTACGTTGATCATGTTCAATTGATTATTATATCTCGTTACTCTCAATCTCGCGCAGCAGACGCTTTATAACGGTCTGGGCCGATATCTCGCGGTTGGCCGCCTCCGGAATCACCAGACTGCGGTCAGACTCAATCACGTCGTCAGTGACAATCATATTGCGGCGCACCGGGAGGCAGTGCATGAAATAGGCATTGTCGGTAAGAGCCATCTTCTCGGCGTCGACAGTCCAGGCGCGGTCGGTGGAGAGCACCTTACCGTAATTGGGGTCGGCATAGGCCGACCAGTTCTTGGCATATACGAAATCGGCCCCTTCAAGCGCCTTGCGCTGGTCATATTCCACCACAGCCCTTCCTACAAACTTCGGGTCGAGCTCATATCCTCGCGGATGGGTGATCACAAAGTCATAGTCGGTGGCATTCATCCACTCCGCGAAGGAGTTGGGCACAGCCTGAGGCAATGCGCGGGGATGAGGAGCCCAGGTCATAACCACCTTCGGACGCGGCTTGGTCTTGAACTCCTCGATTGTTATGAGGTCGGCGAAGCTCTGCAGCGGATGGCGGGTGGCCGCCTCCATGCTGAAAACCGGGCGTCCCGAATACTTGATAAACTGCTCGATGACCCTCTCCTCGTAATCCTCCCTCTTATCTTTGAGTCCGGCGAAAGAGCGCACCCCGATAATGTCGCAGTATGAACCCATCACCGGTATAGCCTCAAGGAGGTGTTCCGCTTTGTCGCCATCCATGATTACGCCGCGTTCAGTCTCAAGTTTCCAGGCACCCTGGTTGACGTCGAGCACCATTACATTCATGCCGAGGTTCATCGCCGCCTTCTGTGTGGAGAGGCGCGTGCGGAGCGAGGAGTTGAAGAAAATCATCAGCAAGGTCTTGTTCTTGCCGAGATGAGTAAAGTCGAAACGGTTCCGTTTTATCTCGGCCGCCTCCGCAAGGGCCAGGTCGAGCGGACCGATATCGGCCACGCATGTGAATTTTTTCATAATCTGTTATTTTTTAATCGCCTTTCTGAATTCTGCAAGGAAATGGTCGGCCTCCTCCATGGAGAGTGAGAGAGCCGGAAGGAGACGCACGGTGTATTGCCCGGCGCCACCGGTGAAGATATGATGGTCGAAGAGAAGTTTGCGGCGCAATTCGCTCCCCGTGAACCCCTCGACTTCCAGACCGATCATCAGACCCTTCCCCCTGACCTCCTTGACTTCAGGTATTTTCTTAAGTTCGCTGATAAGATATGCACCGACTTCGGCGGCATTCTGAATGAGATTCTCCTCCTTCATCACGTCAAGCACGGCTATCGCCGCCGCGCAGGCGAGATGATTCCCACCGAAAGTGGTGCCTAACATACCCTTCTTAGCCGGAATGGCCGGAGATATGAGTACGGCGGCCGCCGGGAAGCCGTTGGCTATACCCTTGGCGCAGGTGATTATGTCGGGGCGTATCCCTGCATACTGGTGGGCGAAGAACTTACCCGAGCGTCCGTAGCCCGACTGAATCTCGTCGAGTATGAGGAGAGTGCCTGTGGCCTTGCACTCCTGCGAGAGTTGGCGCAGGAATTCATCGGTCGGCTCATGAATGCCGGCCACGCCCTGGATACCCTCGACTATAACGGCGGCATACTCTTTGGTAGAGAGGGCGGTTCTCACCGCCTCTATGTCATTCAGTGGCACAAACGTCACATTCTCAGTGTCGTTGAATGGTGAGCGGATGGCAGGATTATCGGTAGCGGCTACGGCCCCCGCTGTCCTGCCGTGGAAAGCTTTAGAGAATGTGAGAATCATGCTTCTGCCCGTAGTGAACGAAGCTAACTTGAAGGCGTTCTCATTCGCCTCCGCTCCTGAATTGCAGAGGAAGAGGGTGTAATCGTCATAGCCCGACAAGGCGCCCAACTTCATGGCCAGTTCATTCTGGAGAGAATTGAGCACAGAGTTGGAATAGAATCCCAACTTGACAAGCTGCGAGGCCACTTTCTGCACATAGTGCGGATGTGCATGCCCGATGGATATCACGGCGTGGCCACCGTAGAGGTCGAGGTAGTCGGTGCCATCTTCGGTGAATACGTGCGAGCCGTGGCCCCTTACCGGTTCGATATCATATAATGAATAAACATCAAATAGTTCCATTGTGACAATGAGTTAAGAGTGTGGTCAGAAAGCCGAGGGTTTAAGGCGCAGTCCCTCGCGCTGGTCGAGTCCGAGCATGATGTTCATGTTCTGCACGGCCTGCCCGGAAGCCCCTTTCAGGAGATTGTCCTCGGCGCACGTTACCAGAAGTTTGCGGCCATGTTTCTCCACATGGATCACAGCCTTGTTGGTGTTGACAGCCTGTTTAAGGTCGACCGGGGAGTCGCTCACCACGGCAAATGGTGCCGAGGCATAGTAATCTTTGTAAAGCTTCACCGCCTCCTCCTCATCGAGTGCGGAATCGAGAGTGACAATAGCGAATATGCCACGGGCGAAGTCACCTCTTACCGGCACGAAATTAATCTCCGAGGAGAATCCCGGCTGCAGCTGTGAGAGTGTCATCGCGATCTCCTTGAGATGCTGGTGGGTAAAGGGCTTATAGACAGAGATATTGTCATTTCGCCAGCTGAAATGGGTAGTGCTGCCGGGTTTCACCCCCGCGCCTGTTGATCCGGTGAGGGCGGTGACATTGATATCCCCCTTCTCCGGGAGGAGTCCGGCTGCGGCCAGAGGGAGCAGCGAGAGCTGAATGGCCGTGGCGAAGCAGCCCGGGTTGGCAACCGAACGGGCACCCCGGATACGGCTGAAATTAGCCTCCGGCAGACCGTAGACATACCCTTCGCTCTCATCGCGGAAATCCTGGGCGAGGTCGATTACCTTGAGTCCGTCAGGACGGCTGTTCTCCTCCCAGAATTTCCTGCTGTGGCCATGGGCCGAGCAGAGGAAAAGGAGGTCGATATCCTCCAGTGGATGTGTGTCGGAGAAAATCAGGTCGGTCTCGCCCAAGAGGCCGCCATGTACGGAAGTAACAGGCTCTCCGGCGTTGCTCGTGGAGTGTACGAAAGCAATCTCCACCTCCGGATGGTTGATGAGGAGGCGCAGGAGTTCGCCGGCCGTGTAGCCGGCGCCCCCGATTATACCTATCTTAGTTTTCGTCATGTCGTCACTCAGCCTTACCGTTCTTCACCTGGTTGTTGTGATAGATCTTCATCTGGTTGCCGAGGATCTTGGTGAAACCCTTTACATCCTCAGCGCTCCAGGCCTTGTTAACCTCGCCATACTCACCGAAATCGGTCTTCATAAGGTCGAAGGGTGAGTCTACACCGACGAGAGTGTAGGAATAGGGGCGGAGTGTCAGTTCGACGGTGCCGGTGACGTTGCGCTGCGAGCTTTCAAGCATCTTCTCGATGTCGCGCATCACAGGTTCGAGATACTGGGCCTCATGCAGGAACATTCCATACCATGTGCCCACCTGGTCTTTCCAATACTGCTGCCATTTGGTAAGGGTATGTTTCTCAAGCATCTTATGGGCTGCGATGATGAGTATGGGACCGGCGGCCTCGAACCCGACACGACCCTTTATGCCGATTATCGTGTCGCCGATGTGCATGTCGCGGCCTATGCCGAAGCGGGAGCCGATACGCTCCACCTCACGGATAGACTCCACCTTGTCGGCAAACTCCTTCCCGTTGACAGCCGAGATCTCACCCTCCTTGAAAGAGATGGTGAGTTTCTCCGGCTCAGAGGCAGTAACCTGCGAGGGGTAAGCCTCCTCGGGGAGAGTCTGGTCGGAATGCAGTGTCTCCTTGCCACCGATTGAGGTACCCCAGAGCCCCTTGTTGATTGAATATTCAAGTTTTTTGAAATCGGCCTCATAACCATGCTTCTTGAGGTAATCGATCTCATATTCACGGGTGAGAGTGAGGTCGCGGGTAGGTGTTATGATTTCGATTTCAGGAGCGAGAATCTGGAAAGTGAGGTCGAAACGCACCTGGTCGTTGCCAGCACCCGTAGAGCCATGGGCAATGGCGTCGGCGCCAATTTTCTTGGCATATTCTATAGTGGCGATAGCCTGGAAGATACGTTCCGAGCTTACAGAGATGGGGTAGGTGCCGTTGCGGAGCACATTTCCGGCCACCATATACTTTATACTCTTCTCATAATACTCTTGAGTGATGTCGAGGGCCACGTGCGACGCGGCACCGAGTTTCTTTGATTTCTCAGCTATCACGGCTAATTCCTCGTCAGAGAAACCGCCCGTGTTGGCGATAGCTGTGTGTACTTCATAGCCAAGGTCTTCAGAGAGATATTTGACTGCGAAAGATGTGTCGAGACCGCCTGAGAATGCGAGCACGACTTTCTTTTTCTTATTTTCTGCCATAGTTAATGAATTCGATTATTACCGTTCTACTCTTTTGAGATGGAACAATTTGTTGAGTGAATTTTTAAATTTCATCACGTAAGGATTTGGGCGCTCATTCTCAGAGAGCGGTTGCTGAGGGTCGAACAGCATACCGGTGCAGAGGCACATGCGTCGGTTGTTTCGCTGCAGGATATCGTAGTTCCTGCACCCCTCGCATCCTTGCCAGAACTCCTCATCGTCGGTGAGTTCAGAGAAAGTGACGGGTTTGTAACCCATGCGTGAATTGAGTTTCATCACCGGGAGAGAAGTGGTGATAGAGAAGATTTTGGCGAACGGGAATCGAAGTCGAGCCAGCTCGAAAGTTTTCGCCTTGATGGCGCCGGCAAGGCCAAGATGGCGATATTCTGGGTCGACAATCAATCCGGATGTAGCCACGAAGTCGCCGTGTCCCCAGCTTTCGATGTAGCTGAAGCCCACGAGGCGGTCGCCATGCAGAGCCACCACGCTTTTACCGCCGTTGATTTTCTTGGCGATATATTCGGGCGAACGCTTGGCGATGCCGGTGCCTCTCTGGAGGGCCGACTCATAAATGAGCCGCACGATGAGGTCGGCATACTTTGCCTCGGATGGTTCGGCAAACTTGACAGTAATGTCTTTAATGTTCATTGTTGGATCTTTTCCGAATAAGATTGTAGTGTATAAGTGTGTCATTTATAGACACACAAATTAGTTTACCTGTAAAAAGTTTCCAAAGTTACAAATAATTATTGATATATGCTTAATGATTGCCGATAAAAATCAATTATTAATGTTCCTTTTGACACTCTTCCGTCAAGTATAACAAAAATAGAGTCAAAATCGTTTGTCGCCTGAGCAAAAAAACAGAAAGGCATCTCGGAGTTTGGAGAAGAGGTTGCGCTTCTCCTTAGGCTGGAATGCCTTTTCATCCTGCCGGCGTATAATCTCAGCCATCTCAGGCCTCCAAACCAGATGAGCTTCCTTGAGTTTTCTTAATTTCTTATTGGCAGCCGCATTCATTTCAACTTGTTTCATAAAAGTTTCTCGTGAGGAGAATCTCTGATATAAAGATAACTTCCATTCCTCAACGGTCATATTGAATATGCTTTGAAAATGTCCCTTATCCCAATTTTTAATCTCCTCTTCAATCTGATTTTTGACTATTCCCATTAGTTCAGAATCATTTATATAAAGAGCTATGGCGAGTTTATACTCAAAAATCGCTGTAAATGTGATAGGAGCATACGATTCCAATTCAGAAAATAATGCTAATGTCTGCATTACTGCAAAGAAATCCGACACTAAAATCTCATTTTTTAGAATTGCTCCAAATTGTAGTCTGGCACATTTTACTGCTTCATGGAAAAGGAAATTGTGAGAGCGATAATTTAAGGAGAACTGAAGATTCTTAGAATTATGCAACTGGTAAAGGAATGCAGCGGATTTTGAAATCTCGGGATTCCCCCATAAGGGCAGACCCTCCAAATAGATATCATAGGATGTTTCTTGGCCATCGTTGAATCCTTTGAAGAACCTTAGTCCCCACACACCTATTTCAGTTTTGAGAAAAAGTGTGGAAGGTGTGTATTGAGTCAGGATTGGAAACATGGTTTGCCAATCCTGAGTTATTATTTTCTGGGTTAATTTCATCTGTTATTCAAAGAATAATAGATTTAGTTTTTCGTGTTGAAGAACACAGTGGCCGCTGTTTAAGACAGTATTCGGATAATTTGTTCATACAGAATACAAACATTAGCTGCAAAAACTAAGCTCCATTATAATTGTCCCAACGCCATCTTAGATTTTCTCTGTCAACATAATCCGGAAGAATTATGCGAGGTGGTATTGATGCCCCGTAAGACCATCTTGCTTTTTCAGAAAGAAACACTTCCCCCGTATCAGATATTCTTAAATGACCGGAATCAAAAAGAAAATGTATATCCATACGCATTGCAAAACCATTAGAGGCGATATCTGCACCGTTGTATTTGTAGGGCTTAATATGTGCTGCTTCCAATACTTCGGGCATTTCAATATTGGAAATAACACAACGTTTACAAGCGTTAAGGACCTCTTTGCGAAATCGTGCTTGATTTGGACGAGATCTTAATGATGTGACAATTTTCCTTTCAGTATCAGAGATGATATCCTGTCGAATTTCTTTATTTGATTTTAGAATAGATACAATCTCACTTTCTATAGTAAAATTTAATCTGTAAATCTCTGATTCTCGAGTATCCCCATATTGCTTGACTAAGTAACCATAATTGGAAAGGAATAATAAAAACTCTCGAACCATTCTGAAGTCATTTGCTTCTAAACAACAATTTGGCCAATTGTTAATATTAAGATTGTGTTCCCGATACAATTTGATACAGTCGATGTAAATATCCAAAGGTTGGTTTACGGTACCTGATAAGGGAACAACTATTCTTGCTAATTCTACCGGAGTAATAAAGGCTTGTGTTGAATCCCACTTGGACAAGTCGTGGATTATCGATAATATTAATTTCAGAGGATGAAGCTTTAGTCCACATTTTTCCCATAAAGAGTGTTCATGTGGATTCATTATGTTGTTCGGTAAGGAGAATGACCTTATAGTTTCTGCTGAGAACTCAGTTTGAGAGATAATATGATTGGCAACTTTGCGTCCGAAAGGTGTCAATGTAATAATTCCACCTGTCCGTTCTGTGGGTATAAGGTTCAATGCTTTCCAATATTGTCCTGAATTTCGGATTATATTTCTTTCTCCTATCCGTCTTTCTAAATCAATATTAACATCAGTGCCTTTTAGGTCATTTGATAGCTGTATTAGCTCATGGCCAAATTCGTCCGAACTGTATTTATATCGTCCTTCTAATTTTGCCATACGGAATAATACTCCAAGTAATACCACGGGGTCATTAATTCCCTCGGTGGGCGCGAAGCAAGCCCATTTCCATTTGAACTCTGGAAAAGGTAGTGTAGGGATATAATTTTTTAGATATTCAATTCGATTCATTTTGAATGAGATTAAATTGTTTAGCAATAGCATATGCCATTTTTACAGGAACAGCATTACCGATTTGCCTATAAATCGATGAACTGTTGCCACAAAAATAGTAGTCATGAGGGAAAGATTGTATAGTTGCCAATTCTCTGCATGTCATTCTGCGCTGATTGTTAGGATGGGGCAGGATTACAACTCCTCCCTTATTGTCTCCACGTGCTGTTACTGTTGGTGCAGGTTTGTTTGGATCCAATGGTCGATGACCCATATATCCGTTGAAATTTAATTTATATTTCGAATACACATGATTAGGTATATTATTGAGGGTGTCAGGATCTGGAAACGGTTTTAACGCTTCTGAGACTGAAATCCATCTTAATTTACCATCATCACCTTTTTCTGAATGTGTTTCTTCCGGATATTCAAAATTATAAGGTATATCTTTACGAACACCGACAATTATAACTCGTTCTCTTTTTTGAGGCACTCCAAAATTGGCAGAATTCAATACTTTATATTTGACGTTATAGCCAGCTGCTGAGAAATCCTTAAGAATCATGGAAAATACAGACCCTTTGTCCAAGGAAAGTATACCTTTTACATTTTCAGCCAAGAAGTATCTTGGTTTTTTGTCCTTTATTACTCGGAGCAATTCTTTATATAAAGAATTTCTTGTGTCTTGAGAATGTCTTTTTATGTTGGCAACAGAGAAACCTTGACAAGGAAACCCACCAATAATCAAATCACAGTCCGGTATTTCAGTAGAATCAATACAATGTATATCTGATTGTATTATGTGATTGCCTATATTGGTTTTATACGTTGCCACAGCATCATCATAAACATCGTTTGCCCATACAATGTTGTGACCGGCTTGAATAAATCCAAGATCAAGTCCTCCAGCGCCACTAAATAAAGATACGACTTTCATAATACTTCGTTTTCTAATCGTTTTAGTTCAAGACCTAACTTACGGGCGAAGGCTACAGGCACAGCATTGCCAATTTGTCGATAGCAACTTCCCATTTTTCCAGCGAATACAAAATCGTAAGGGAAAGTTTGTATAATCGCACTTTCGCGGATGGTCAAACGCCTTTCTCCATTGTAATGGGGAATTGCGCATACTCCTCCCTTGCCGTTTCCTCTTGCAAGAATTGTAGGAGATGGTTTTGTAGGGTCAGAAGTTCTATGTGCTGTAAAATTCCTGGCTACAAATCGATAAGAGGAACCGTATGCGTTGGGGTCTTTTTCTTCCTTATAATTAAGTGGCCGGGAAGATAAAGCAGTTTCCATGGAAACCCATTTAGGTAACTTTATTCCATCTTTGCAATGTGTTGGCTTTGGAAATTTGAAGAGCATATTTGAAGCTATATCTATTCGTTGTCCCACTATTATAACGCGTTCTCTATGCTGGGGGACACCGTAATCAGCGGCATTGATTTTATGGACTTCAACTAAATAGCCCGCACTGTTAAAATCGGTTACTATTTGCTTGATGATATTCCCTCCATCTAAACTTAAAATACCTTTGACGTTCTCTGCGATAAAAAATTGTGGTTGATTGTTTTTTACAATAGTATAAAAATACAGGTATAATTGATTCCGTTCATCCTTTGGATTTCTCTTTAGATTTGCAATGCTGAATCCTTGACAAGGGAACCCCCCAACAACGACATCTGTATAGGGTATCTCTGATAAATGAATGTCTTTTATATCTTTACATATAATGTGGTGACCAATATTATTCCGATAAGTTTCCACAGCGTCTTTATCAATGTCGTTTGCCCATACAACTTCATTCCCGGCTTGAATAAGACCAAGGTCAAGACCACCAGCGCCACTGAATAACGATGTAATTGTCATGTTGTGGTATATAAGTTAAGGAACTTCCGAGTAGGCAGACAAGCGACCAAGCCCTTTACGCAAAGTGCGAGCATTAAATGGTTCGCGACTACAGGGAAGTTCCTTGATATGTTGAATATTAGTTGTTATTTATTGGGTGGTCTTCTGTCTGCGCGTGTATGCTTCAATTCGCAAAGTTACAAATTTTATTTGAAACTTTGGTGTTTTCCTACAAAGAATTGGATATTGGGTAAGATATTGGGTATAAGTCTTTAAATATAATCAGTATCTTTAGTTCTATAAATGGATAATTAAGAACCATATAAATGTGCAGTCAATATAGATAACGGTTTGTCGTCATTGTCAAGTGAGCAAGGAGATGGAAAGCTTAGTGTCCTATGGATTAATATTGTGATTTTTTCTGTGGATAAAAAGAATATATTCGGGAGGGTGGGTGAGCAAAATGGTTGTGTCGGACGTTATATTATTGCTTGTAAGGTTTGCAAGAGTTTTGAAAAACGTTCAACTTATAAAAACTTTGTCATTATGAGAGAGAGAGTTAATTATGGATCGGATACCTGGGGATGGACCATCTTCTGGATCTGTATTTTCGTTATCGTGTTCTTCATACCGCTGCCCGGATTCTTCTGGTGGATGTGGTGGTGCTTCTTTATTTTCGTCATTCTGTTGGGGCTCTGTTTCATGCCTCTATCTGTCTCGACCGATGATAGCTACGTGGCCGTTCACCATCCGTTGAAGACTACCAAGATACCTATCGATCAGATTGAATCGGTCACTTTGGTTGAGCCATCCACCCAGAAAAGCTCAACCAGCAAAGGGTTCGGCGGTTACTGGGGCCGCGGAAAGGATGCCAAGTATGGTGAGTATACCACTTTCGTGGGGAAGGGTGACGAACGCTTCCTTATCAAGATGAAGGATGGGAAACAGTATATGATAAGCAGCAACAACGCCCCGGCGATGGTGACCTTTATCAATGAGAGAATCAAATAACGGTGCTGATGCAATGATATGAAGAGGGCACTGACGCGACCATTGTTAGCGTCAGTGCCCTCCTTACGTCATATGTGTCCTCAGTTTCTTACAGAGAATTTGTAGATGCAGTGTGAGGTGTAGGTGTCGTCGGGATTGAGACGCACTGTGGGCCACTCCGGTTTGTTGGGAGAGTCGGGATAGTGCTGGCTCTCAAGCGCCATACCTGCATGCTGGTTGTAGACCTTGCCCCCTTTGCCGGTGACAGTGCCGTCGAGGAAGTTGCCTGAATAGAACTGTACGCCGGGTTCGGAGGTGTACATCTCCATCACGATACCTGTGGCGGGGCTGTAAAGCTCGATTGCCGGGGTGGAGATGTCGCCGCGTGTGTCAAGCACGAAGTTATGGTCGTAGCCATTGCCGTTCTTCACCTGCTCGTCAGAGAAATCCTTGATGCCGTCGCCTATGACACGGGCACTGCGGAAATCGAAGGGTGTACCCTCCACTGCGCGGTAAGTGCCGTCGGTCATATAGGTGGAATCAATCGGTGTGATGCTCGACGCCGCAATCATGATCTCATTGTTGGTGACGGGAGAGGAGGGGTCGCCGTTGAGATTGAAATATGAATGGTTGGTGAGGTTGACAATGGTGGGCTTGTCGGTGTTGGCCGTGTATGAGATGTCGAGCTTATTGCCGGGCAAGAGAGAATATACCACCTTGGCATTCATATTGCCGGGATACCCGTTGTCGCCGTCGGGCGAATTGAGGGTCAGCACAAGCGTGGAGTCGTTGATCTGCTCAGCTTTGAACACACGGTACTGCCAGCCGAGGTCGCCCAACTCGCCACCGCCGTGAAGTGAGTGCGGGCCGTTGTTGAGCGGGAGCTGATATTCAGTGCCGTCGATTGAGAAACGTCCCTGGTTGATACGGTTGGCATAGCGGCCTATCGTGGCGCCGAAGTCAGTGAGATTGTTCTCGGGGAAGTAAGCCTGGATGCTGTCGAACCCGAGCACCACATCCTTGAACTCACCGTTGCGGTCGGGCACCATCATCGACACGAGGCGTCCGCCGAAGTTGGTGATACAGGCTTCAGCGCCCTCGGCGTTGACAAGAGTGTAGAGGGCTGTGGAATCGCCTCTGAACACACTTACGAATTTCTCGGGGTCGAGTCCTGATTTGGTAAGCCCCGTCTCTGCACTGTGGTTGCCGCAGGCAGCCATCAAAAGCACTGAGGCCGCTCCTGCGTAGATTGCATGTTTCTTCATTAGAGATAGTTTAAGAGTATAATGATTTTTTATTTGTCGTTGGAATAATTCACCTCGTTGAGGAACCATGTGCGCGTGTCATCGTCAAGTTCATTCTCCTTGAGAATCTCGGGGAGACGCTTGAAGTTGCGGTTAAACTCATCGAGTGTCGCGGTGAACTTCTCCGGATGATAGGTCATCAGGCGACCGGCCGACTCAAGATTGGCGAGAGGTTCCTTCATGACAATCCACGCGTTGCGGTTTTTCAACCCCAAGGCAGCCTTCTGCACATGACGGAAGCGGGCAATCGTGCCGTCGGTTATCTCGGCTTTCTCCCGCGAGGGATAGCTCACGGTAATCTCACGTCGTTTGCTGCAATCCATAGCCGCGCTCTTTATGTCGACGTGGAGCGAGTTGCCGTCATAGGTGAAGGGGGTCTCCTTGCCGTTTACCTTTACCGAAGCCGGAGGAGCCATTGAGTTAAGGCGCAGGTCGATGACGCGCTTCGAGGGCATACCCTCATACTTACCCTTGCGGGGCTCAATCGTCACCTTGAGGTCGTTGCCGACCCAACGCGAAGTCACCTTTGTTGTGGCGTAACCGTTCTCATACCCCTTGTCATTACCGTTATCCTCATATATCGAGCACTCACCGTCGCCGCCGGGATAGAGATTGATGGTGTAGGGCGCGTCATTATCGCGCAGGTTGTCGAGTCCGTAAGACATTGGAATCACTGAACCGGCCTTCACATACACCGGATACTCATCGAGCTGGAAATCACGTTCCACAATCCGGCCCCCTTTCAGAAGGGTGCCGGTCTGCATCTCAAACCAGTCGTTGCCGGCGGGGAGCCAGATCTTTGCCCTCGAGTAGCGTCCCTGCATGGGTGAGGTGATGGGCATAACGAGGATGTCGTCGCCAAACATATACTCATTGGCGAAGTCATATGCCTCCTGCGCGTCGGGATAGTCATAATACATGGGTCGGCATATCGACACACCCGTGTCATGCGCCTTTCGCGCCATGGTGTAGATATAGGGCGACATATCATAACGCTGGCGGATGATGTCGCGCAGAATCGAAGAATGCTCCTTGTCGAAATTCCAGGGCTCCTTCTTCAGCTCCGTCATCTTTGTGGAATGGGCACGGAGAATCGGACTGAGGGCTCCGAACTGCATCCAGCGTATATACATCTCCGGCTCGATACGCCCTATGCCTCGATGGTGGCCACCTATGTCATGGCTCCAGTAGCCGTAAAGCACGTTCGAGGCCGTGGAGTTGAAATAGGGCTGGAAATCGAGCGACTCCCATGTGATGTCGGCGTCGCCCGAGAAGCCGATCTGATAGCGATGGTTGCCGAGTCCGCCCCAGCGGTGATAGAGCATAGGGCGACGGCTGCTGTTGCGCTCCATCTCAGAGAAGAACGCGTAATTGAGCCACCAGGTATTGCTCAGCGAGGGAATCTTCTTGTCGTTGGGCCACTGCTGCCAGTCGAGCCACCAGAAGTCAACCCCCATCTCCTGCTGCGGACGTAGTATATGCTCAAACCAGTTAGACATGAATCTCTTCGAGGAGGCCTCGAATGGTATCGTCTCCTTGGAGGAGGGGTCGATTCCCATACCCTTCGCCACGTCGGCATACTGCTCCTCGTAGGCCGCTATGCCGTCGGCGGGGTGTAGATTCATCGTGATCTGGAGATTGTTATCCTTGATAAACTTCAGCAGACCGGCAGGGTCGGGGAAGAGGCTGCGGTTCCATGTGAAGCCGGTCCATCCCCCTTTGCCAGGTTCGGTGTAGTGCCAGTCCATGTCGATGACGAGCACATCGAGTGGTATGTCATAAGCCTTGAAGTCGGCTATGAGGTCGCGCAGTTCATTATCACTGTACAGCCAGTAGCGCGACCACCAGAAGCCGAATGCGTAGCGCGGGGGGAGAGGCATCTTCCCCGCGAAGCGGGTGTAATCGCCCAACGCGCTCTTATAGTCATTGCCATAGGCGAGGAAATACCAGTCCTGGACATCCTGCGAAGGGCGTTCCTTCACCCAGTCCCAATCCTTGTCGCCATCGAAAAGAAGATTTTTCGAGTCGTCGATGAGGGTCCAGCCGTCGCGGGCCAAAAGACCATCCTCTATGGGCATGGGCTGATGTGTGTCGTCATTGATGCGCCCGTTATAATTGTCGAGGGTGCGGTAGGTGCCGAGGAGGTTCCCCTTCTGCACGTCGCCCGGACGCCATTGATAGCTGAAGCCGGCGTCGGCGGGAGATGAGATCTTAAGGTTAGTGGGCGAGAATTTGCCGCTACCCTTGAGATAGGAGATGCGCATCTTCGAGGTGGTTATGATCACAGAGTCGCCGTCAGTCCTGACATCCGCCTTGACATCCGGATATTGGCGGTTGACTGCCAAGAACGATTTCTCGTCGGTGAATGCACCGTCAGGGGCATACTCCATCCGCACGGCGCCGTCAGATATAAGCGAGAACCGCACGTTGGCATCAGAATAGACAGTTTCAGCCATACTGATAACAGGTGAGGTGAGAAGAGCAAGAGAGATGAGAGTCTTATTCATCATCATGTTAATATTTTAAAGTAAACTGTTCTCCGTTGTCACATTCAATCACGGCAATGCCGTAAGAACCGGAAGGGATTGTGAAGCTGCATTCATCAGCCATTACCCTGCTTTGGGCCACAAGGGCACCCTGCAGTGAATAGAGTCGTACGGTATCCATGGCTACCGCCGATTTCAGCAGTAGTTCGCCGTTGCTCTTCACGGCTCTTGGCGCCGGGGTGTTATTCATGATTTCCGACACACTCCCTGATTCCCCTTTCTGTGCGAGAGAGAGAGGCATCCAGCTCCATGACTGGTTGGTGAGGGCATCCGGAATTCCGGCGGTCGTGATGTTGCCGTTGCCATCGTTATCCACAATCTCAACGGCCACGCGCACCGGATATTCTGTGGGTATGGCCGATATGCCGAATAGTGTCCAGGGCACGGCTGCCTCCACAGTCAGCGAGCCCTCGGCTGCGTTGACCGATTTCCTGACGGTGGCAGACACCGTCTCCGACTGCTCCTTCCAGGTGCGTCCGGCTCCCAATGACACTTTCATCGAGCCGTCGGCATTGATAAGAAGCTGAGCCATACCGGCAGAGGGGAGAGTGCCCGACACATTGGCCGCATCAATCAGCAGACGCACACCATCCTGATTGTCACCCTCCTTCACGAGGTTATTGTCGGGCAGATTCCCTGAGAAATAGATATAGTCATCATCATAAGCGAAATCGAAAGTGGCTTTCCTTTTCAGCTCATTGCCGAGAATAAGCCTGGAGGATTCGGGATGCCAGCCCTCATCGTCTGCCAATACCCCATCGATTATCGGAGAGGCGTAAGCGGCATGCAGGCTGTCGAGCGGATATCCTTTGATCATTCTCACGGAGTTGGCTCCTCCGGGTCGTCCGATAGACCCGACAGCGCACACCACACCATCCTCAATCACGGCCAGTGAGTTCCAGTTGGCATGAGTCTCAAGGTCGAGCATGAAAGGGCGTGTGCGAGCCTTGAAATTGCGGGCACGGTCATCGCCCACCTCGACAAACATATCCCACCAGTTGAGGTCGTCATTCTTTCTCCCCTCGTTCCCTTGGTAAGAGGCAACTGTGATTCCGTTTGGCAACATCCTCAGATAAGGGGCTGCCGATATGAGAGATGCGTCGGGAACAGTCTCGAAAATCATATTTCGGGCCGGGCTTCCGGCATCCACATACTCCGTCCAGTTGTCGGCGAGCGATGTGCGCACGGTAGTGGCGGTGAAACTTCTCCGGCCGGGCCATCCGTTATCCTCGATTATCACCACAATCTCTGACTGGTCTTTGAGCAATATGGGCACAGGCATACCGTCGCGTGTGCCGGCACGGAACGACACTTTCACAGGATCGCTCCATGTCAGTCCCTTGTCGAAAGAGCGGCATAGCGATATGCACTGCTCGCCACTTGAGGTGTATTCATTCTCATTAGCGAAATAGCACTGCACCTCACCCGAGGGTAGCTCAAGGAAAGATGGTTCCCAGCAGCCGTCTTCAAAAGTGCATTGGGCGTCAAACACGAATATAGGGTCGCTCCAGGTGGCGCCGTTGTCAGTGCTCCTCACGAGTCGGATTCCGAATCTGCGTTCATCGCTGTAAGGGGTGCCGGGGCGTGGATTATATCCTACGAGAATGGTGCCGTCAGAGAGCTGGATGAGGTCGGGCACGCAGAGCGAGACACGGTCGGGATTGAAAGCCACTTTTACAGGGTCACTCCAGGTGGCTCCCTTGTCGTCGCTTGTGGCCACAGAAATTCCACCCCATTCAGAGGCGGCCAGGAGGCGACCGTCCTGGAGTTCGATGAGGCGGCCGTATGTGCCCGGGTTGAAGATGGTGACTTCAGTCGTGGGGTCCCAGAAGATACGTGTGCCGGAATAAGGGGCTTTCTGGAGGGCCAGCGAGCCGGTGGCGGAGAGGAGGAGAAGAGCGGAGGTAAGTAACGTTTTCCGTATGGTCATGATGCGGGTTATGTTTAGTCAGGTTTTAACAGCGGCCCTTCGGAGCCGGGGCCATGAAAGGGATATGCAAAGTTACGCAAGGGAGTTCTAAAATATGAGTAAAATCTGTTCATATTCTAAAAATATCTGTTCATAATCGTGCCAAAAATGTCTCCTACAGTGCATCGGTGGGGATGTAAGTTGTTAAATACATGAAGTTTTTTGTGCAGTAAGGAAATTTTCATTAAATTTGTAGTCAGAAAGGAGCCGGGAACGGCTCCCTCCCCAAGCGCTAACATTTATACCTAACTTTCAAATTAAATTACCTAACGTAGACAGAGACACCATGAAGATTAGACAAACATTAACAGGGTTAGTCGTCGGCACCATTGTAGCTGCCTCATGCAGCACAGGCAATAAGGGTGCTGACGGAGACTTTGCGTCATTTGTAAATCCGATCATTGGAACAGGGGGACACGGCCACACATTTCCTGGAGCCGTTGTGCCTCATGGTATGGTGCAGCCCAGCCCTGACACGAGGATTGACGGTTGGGATGCATGTGCGGGCTATTATTATGCCGACAGCACAATCAACGGTTTTTCGCAGAATCATCTCAGCGGCACAGGATGCTGCGATCTGGGAGATGTGCTGATAATGCCGACAGTGGGCACGCAGCAGTGGAACACGGCAGGTGTGGTGGGGCAGACACTCCCTTATGCGTCGGCCTTCGACCATGCCAACGAGATAGCTGAGCCGGGTTATTACAGCGTGACACTCGACCGCTACAATGTGAAGGCCGAGATAACGGCAGCTGAACGGGGCGCCTATTACCGTTTCACATTCCCCGAGAGCGAACAGTCAGGCTTTATCATCGATATGGATTACAGCCTCAACCGTCAGCGCGACGGCCATATGGAGATAAAAGCTATCAGCGACACAGAGATAACCGGCAGCAAGACCACCTATGGATGGGCTCCGGAGCAGACGATAAACTTCTATGCCAAGTTCTCGAAACCATTCACATTCACCAAGGTGTCGGAGAAGGTGGACACAGTTGTCGACGGGAAGCCCTGGAGCGGTGAGATCTGCAAGGGCCTTCTTCAGTTTGCCACCAAGGCCGACGAGGAGGTGACAGTGCAGGTGGGAATTTCAGCCGTGGATATTGATGGTGCAAGAAACAACGTCACCACCTCGTTGGCTGATAAGAGTTTCGATGCTGTCAAGGATGAGGCGCGTGGAAAGTGGAACGATTTCCTCTCGAAAATCGATGTCACCACCCCCAACGACTCGGCGAGAACAATATTCTATACAGCTCTTTACCACACAGGGATAAGCCCCTATATATTCTCAGATGCCGACGGACGTTATCTCGGCATGGATGGTAAGATTCACCACACCACAGGTGACACTCCTATATATACCATCTTCTCATTATGGGATACGTTCCGCGCTTTCCACCCGTTGAAAACCATCACCGACCCGGATCTCAACGGAGATTTCGTAAGGTCGATACTCTCGAAGGGGGAGCAGGGTGGCATACTTCCCAAATGGGAGCTCAACGGCAATTACACAGGGTGCATGATAGGTTATCATGCCGTGCCGGTGATAGTTGACGCCTACATGAAGGGCTACCGTGGCTTCGACGCCGAGAAAGCCCTTGAGCAGTGTGTGCGCACCGCCACATATGATGAGGAGGTGCTCGCAGGCATTCACGGCGACCGCAGGATTGCGGAGATTGAGCTTATGCCGAAGTCGAAATATTACAAGAACGAATTGGGCTACATACCCTCTGACAAGGAGAATGAATCGGTGGCCAAGGGTCTTGAGTATGCCTACAACGACTGGTGCATAGCCCGTTTTGCCGAGGCTTTGGGTAACGACAGCATAATGAAAGTCTTTGACGAGAGAGCCGGCTATTACCGCAATTATTATGATGCCGAGTCAGGTTTCATGCGTGGCAAACTCTCTGACGGCACATGGCGCGAACCGTTCAATCCGAGAGGGTCGAACCACCGCGACGACGACTATTGCGAGGGGACTGCATGGCAGTGGCTCTGGTTTGTGCCTCACGATGTGGAGGGTTTGATCGACCTGATGGGTGGCCGCGATAAGTTTGAGGCAAAACTTGACTCACTCTTCGCAGCTGATTCCAAGATAGAGGGTGAGTTTGTATCGTCGGATATAAGCGGACTGATAGGGCAGTATGCACATGGCAACGAGCCGAGTCACCATATACTTCATCTCTACAACTACATCAACAAGCCGGAGAAGACCCAGGAACTGATCGACCGTGTCTTCAAGGAGCAATATTTCAACGGTCCTGACGGACTGAGCGGAAATGAGGATTGCGGGCAGATGTCGGCCTGGTATGTGCTCAACGCCCTCGGCTTCTATCAGGTGGCTCCCGGCACACCGGTTTATTCCATCGGTCGCCCGCTGTTTGAACGGGCGGAAGTGGAGCTTCCCGGAGGGAAGAAATTCACGGTGGTAGCCCGCGGCAATTCCGGCGACAACAAATATATCTCGAGCATGAAACTCAATGGCAAGGAATTGCGCGTGCCCTTCTTCAGCCATGAGGAGCTGATGAGAGGAGGCACCCTTGAATTGCAGATGACCAATAAACCATGACACATAGATAACATAAAAGCCACCGCATCGCGGTGGCTTTTATGTTATCTGATTATATTTAGAGTCTTACCGGGAGTGAGGCAGCTCCGAGGATGGCGGCATCGGCGTCAGAGAGCGCCGAGGTGAGGAAACGCACCCGGTCGCGGTAGAGATGGAGCGAGGCCTCGGCAAACGCCTCCCTCATAGGTTCGAGAAGGAGGTTTCCGGCTTTTGACACACCTCCGAACAGGATTATAGCCTCAGGGTCGGTCATGGCGGCGAACTCCGCAGCTGCTTTCCCGAGGCAGCGTCCGGTAAAATGATAGATACGCTGCGCTATTCGGTCGCCACGCATCGCAGCATCCTGCACATCCTTCGGTGTACGGGTCTCCTCAGGGATGTCGCGCAGTTCGGAGGGGTCGTCCATTTCGGCGAGAAACCGTATGGTGGTGGCGCGTATACCCTTGGCCGAGGCCACGGTCTGCAGACAGCCTTTGCGTCCGCAGGCGCAGGGCCGGTCGGAAGCGAATGGGAAGGTGACGTGACCTAATTCTCCGGCAAATCCTCGTGTGCCCGACAGGAGATGGCCGTCGCAGACAATGCCACTGCCGACACCGGTTCCCAAGGTAAGCACAATGAAATTCTTCATACCGGCGGCTGCCCCGTAAGTCATCTCACCTATCGCGGCCGCGTTGGCGTCGTTAGTGATGACAGTCTTAAGATTCAGACGCGCCTCCATCATATTGGCCAGAGGTATGGGTGATGGCCAGGGTAGGTCGGTGGCGGCCTCGATGCATCCTGTTATGGCGTTGGCGCAGGGTGCCCCGATTCCTATACCCTCGATTTTCCCTTCGAGGCGATTTTCAGTAATGAGTTGGGAAATGGCTGTGGCGAGATGGTCAACCCATTCGCTGACTGTGGGAGTGACAGTCGGGATTGAATCCTTGGCCACGATATGGCCAACTGAATCTACAATTGCAAAGGCTGTGTTGGTGCCTCCTAAATCAACTCCGATAGTGAACGGAGGATATAACTGATATGACATTGGTGAGTTCGAAAATGTTATTTTTCGCAAAGTTACTGATTTTTATGGAAAGAGCCGCAATCTTTAATCGAGGTTTTTGGAGGCATTCCGGTCTTTATACAGCATTTTGCGGCGCAGACGTGACAGAGTCTCGGGGGTGATGCGGAGGTAAGAGGCTATATATTTCAAAGGTACGATACTGAAGATATCCTTCACCGACGGCTTACGCAGCATCTCAAACCGTATTTTCAGAAAATTCTCAAGGCGCTCCTCCGCACTCTTGCTGTTGAAGGCCACATAGCGTGTCTCCAAAGCGTACATCTGTTCCAAAAGCTCAGACATGAGCCATCTCACCGCATCTTCGTGCTGCGACAACAGATTCCGTATCTGGGAATAACTTACAAGCCATACTTCCGAATCCTCGACAGCCAACAGCGAGAACACCGAGGGCTTTCCGGCGTAAAAGGAATGCATGGAGGTGAAGATATCACCCGATGTGCCGAAGAGAAAGGTATCCTCGATACCGTCATGTTCATGGCAGACACGGAAAAGGCCCTTCCGGTTGAAAACGAAATCATCGCAGACCACTCCCTGCCGCACTATATAATCATTCTTTACCACCTGCACCAGACGGGCAGCAGCCTCCATATCCTTTATAAAACCTTCGGAAGGGGTGAACTGACGCGACAGAATCTGCCTCATGGTATGCGGTATATGCCTTTCATTCAACATAAATGTGACTTTTTAATAAGAACGCGGGAAACAGGCATTAATTGACCTATGTCAAGAAAAAATATCAAGAGTCTCTTTTAGATTATCTAATTTTGCAATGAAGCTGTTTTAAACATCTTCACCACCATCCAATTACTTACATAAACTGAAGTAACATGAAGAAATTTTACGCAAAAGTGCTTGCTACCGTAGCCGTGGCAGCCTCGCTCTCAACTACGGCGTCGGCCGACGAGTGGTACATGGAAGGCCAGTTCAACGACTGGGACAAGACCTTCTTCACGGAAAAAGAGGACGGGAGCCTCGAGATGTATGTACACCAGCTGAAAACCGACTTCTACATCACCAATTCCAACGGCACCATCTCCTATGGAGGAACAGAGCGTGTGGAACTGGACGAGACATACAAACTTGTCAAGGACGGCTACGGCCTGCTCCTTCCTGAGGGAATCGACTATGTGGAGGATGCGATGGTCTACTTCGACCCCGAGGCAGCCACGCTCCTTATAAACGGCACTCCGGTGGGCTCTTCATCGTCAGCCTCGGCCTATGTGGCAGGTTCTTTCAACGGCTGGAGTCTTACCGACCCGGGTGCAGTGCTGAATATCGAGGCCGGAACGCTGATCTATTCCGGTCGTGTTGATATGTCAACAACCGAGGGAGAAACCGTAACCTGGAAAATCTACACCTCAGATACCGACCCTGACAACAATGTATGGGGGGCGCAGGTTGTCCCTGATAGTGATGAGAACTTTACGGAGGGTTTCCTTGTGGAGGGCTCGCAGATTGCAGTGCCCACACTCTCGGGAGAATACGATTTCTGGTTTAACAGTGCCACAGGCCAGTTCCGTCTCACCCCTGTGAACAACAGCACCGAGAAGAGCGTCACAATCTCACCTGACGTGAATGAACCAAGAAACAAATACACTGACTTCATCCTCACCTTCAACGGTTATAACACAGCCACACTCGATCCCACCATGTATGACATCTACAATGGCCCGGGAACATTCACCAATGTCGAGACAGGTGAGGTTGTGGCACGCGTAGGTGGTCAGCCTTTCCCGATCGTCAGCAACGAGGTTCTTCTCCAGTTGTCACAGACAATCTACAATCAGGAATATCTTGATATCGAAGGGAATCCTGATGCGAGCGAGATAGAGGCATATCATCCATACGCAAACGGTGTCTACAAACTGACAATTCCGGCAGGCAGCATCATGCTCTACGACGGATCTATGACTGTGCCTAATGAGGAGCTCGAGTTCCTTTTCAATCTCGCCGACGTGCATAAACCCGATTCAGTGGAGAAGATTGCCTCAGAGTTGGGTGAATCAGAGATTTACTCGCTCGACGGAAAGTATATAATGAAAGCCTCCGCAGATGCACTTAAGAATCTTCCCAAAGGCATCTATATTGTAGGAGGAAAGAAACATATTGTAAAATAAAGATTCAGTAGTGTGCAAGGAGTATGTTGACACTCCCGGCAGTGTCAACATACTCCCGGATCACCTGCTTCAGAAAATCCCTTTGAAATGAGAAACTTACTTCTTATAGCAGCACTCTCTACCCAGCTCATTGCATTTGCCCAAACCGACTCGTCACAACCTGAGATAATCCCTGACTTCTACGGACTTAAAATGTCGAATGACGGAAATATCATGATCAGCGAGACTGATGGCGAGACCATGGCAGTTTACAACCGTCTGACAGATAATTATCAGGAATATTCCTTATGCTCACGAGGTCTTGGCAATTCAATAGCGGATGACGGAACAATCGTGGGTTCCACACTCGAAGACAAACCGTTCATCATAACCGATGGTGAGATGGTGATTCCGGAGTCGCTGACGAAGAATGCTCTTTGTAATTTTCACGGCATCACCCCCGATGGCTCCCGTATATGCGGATTGGTAAGCAATCCCAAGTCAACAGGAAGCACTGATGAGGCAAACCTGATGTATCTGCCGATGTATGTTGATGTTACAGACGGGAAAGTGTCGGAGCCGGTGATTCTTCCTTGTCCTGAAAAAGATTTCGTGGGCCTCACCCCTCAATATTGCACTGCGGTATGGATCAGTTCTGACGGACGCACCATTCTCGGTCAGGTGATAGACTTCTCCGGATTCATGCCTTATCCCATAATCTACCGGCAGGCTGCCGACGGCACCTGGAGTTATTCACTTCCAACAAAGGATCTCCTTAACCCTGATAACCTGACATTGCCACCTTATCCTGTTGAACCGGAGGAGCCTTTGGCTGAGGATTATATGGATGATGATATGAGGGTAGAATATGCCACGGATCTGGCGGAGTGGGAAGCAAGCGGTTATGTTCCGGAAATGTATCCTGACCCGGTTGACTATATGTCGGAAGAGAAGAGGAATGAGTATCAGGAGGCAATGGCACTGTACACCAGAGAAGTTGGATTATTCAACAAGAAGCTCAGGGATTATCTGACAGTCCGTGAAGAGATATTCGATGCGTCAGTGCCATTTGTGCAGAATGCCATGAGCATGAATTCAGCTGGTTCTATGGTGGCTGCCACCTCATCAGTGACCAAGGCCGGGGAATTCCAACCGGAGAAATATTACACAATTTTCATTTTCGACCTCGACGCTGATTCCTTCCGTAGTATTGAGACGGGTAAGACGGGGATAAATCCTAACAAAATAGTTACAGATGGCACCATACTCTGCTCCTCTTCAAGTGCAAGCGACTATGTGCCCAGAGGTTATCTGATTAAGAAGGGTAGTGCGGAGCTTATGCCCGTACAGGAGTATCTGGGCTCAATCAATCCGGTATATGAGACCTGGCTAACTGACCATCTCTCGCTCAACGTCTTCGTGGAAGATGGGGATGAATATATTGAAGAAACACTTTTGGTTACGGGAATGATTTCCGCGAGCGATGATCTGTCGGTGATAGCGGGTTCTGTTCCGTCATATCTGTTTGAGGAAGAGGAATACCTCTATTACACATACGTATTCGACCGTCTGACCTCAGGGGTCAACAATGTCAAGGCAGATGGTAAGGTCAACGTGAGTGTGCTGAGCGACGGTATTGTCAATATAGCCGGCAATGTTACCGACTTCAGGATAATGGATATGGAAGGACGTACACTTCTTCATCTGAACGAGGCCTCCGGCAATATCGCCACCGGTCTTCGCCCGGGACTGTACATCATCTCCTACAATGCCGATGGCACCCATCACGCCATCAAATTACAACTGCATGATTAAAAAATAGTTGTAATAGAAAAAATAGTAGTAAATAGTTGTAACAGCTGGAGTTATGCAGAGTGTGGCTCCAACTGTTACAACTATTTACTTCGATGACTGATTACAACTAAGTGATTCAGAAAATAGTTGTAATTTGTATAATTTTGTTTAGGATTCAACGTTCTGATAATAAAATGAATCCACTATGAGAAAACTCAGTCCGATATTGTTTATGGCTCTCGTCGCCTTCTCTGTATATGGTGTCGAGGAGAGAATTCTTGACCATGGCGTTATGCCGGTGGTCCGTCCTGGTAATGTGTGGGACCTCTCCTCACCGGTTGATGCAGAGGGAGATTGCGTCTATCGTGTGTATGGCGACTCATTGGTGTCGGAGGAATCAGATGGAGTCAGAATCTGGTATGATACCGGAAATAAAGGGATTGTGCGTCTTGAGACATTGCTATGGAGAGTAGATCCCGATTCAGTGGTTGAGGGAGCGGCATGGTTGTCGCTTCCGGCCGATAAAACTTCCGGCTTCCGTGGTAGCCGTGTCCGCGAATCACTTCCCTCTGACAGCATGGTGGGTACTTTCCGGCGCACGAAGGATATTCAAGGCATCCTTATTCTTCCGGATATGGATTCAATCCCGGCCGTCATGACGCAGGAGATACTCACAGCAAATGATTACCGGAGATTGGTGACCCGTTGGTTCCCTCTTCATTCCGACGGAGATTGCCGCCTTCCATTGGCCATGAGCATTAATGCCGGTTATCCTGAGGATGATTCCATCA